>NZ_SCTN01000507.1 GCF_004297345.1 Aquabacterium sp.
GCCTCGCTGGCCGTTCTGGCCATCGCACCCACCATGGCGCGCGACTTGGCGGATCCCAGCAAGTACCGTCTCAGGGGCATCACGGGGACGGCCAACAGTCTGGGTCCCCTCATGGCTGCCGGTTGCATGATTGCCTTGTTCATGTTGAAGCGGGCGGCCACGACCTGGAAATGGCGTTTTCACGCTTTCATGTTGCTGGTCTTCTTCGCGACGCTGTTGCTGACCAACAGCCGTTCATCGATCATGGGCTTGGTTGCCGCGATGTTTGGTTCCTGGTTGGTCGCCGGGCAGCTTGGTGTCCTGGGCTTGCTGGTGGGCCTTCTGGGGCTGGCCGTGCTGGCCATCGTGATGCTCTATCCCGGTTTGCAGGATGCCTTGTTGTCCTTGCTGGCGGGCTTGTTTGCGCGTTCCGGAAACGTGGCGGAGTTGACGACCTTTACGGGGCGCCAGCAGATCTGGGATGCTTCCTGGCGATTGGCGCACGAGGCGCCATGGATCGGGCATGGCCTCAGCAGCGTGAGCGTTGTGTTGCCCAAAGCTCACGCGGATGAATGGGGGAACACGGTTGCAACAGCGCACAACTTCTTCCTCGAAAGCCTTATCTCGGTGGGTTGGTTGGGAACGGGATTACTGCTGGCTGTTGTGCTGATGGCCTTGTGGATATTGGCGCGTTTTCTGCTGAGCAATAAAAGCTGCGCACCGGCCGCCACCCAAAGCCGCGATCTGGCCGTGTGTGCCTTCCGTTGCATGATCATGATGTTGGTGCAAGGCTTTGGCGAGAAAGCATTTGCCGGGCACCCCGGATCACCGTTCCTGGCTTTGGGGGCAGTGGTTGCCACCAGCATTTTCATTGCGCGTGAGTACCTGGCTTCCGATCTGACGCGTGTGCAAGCGACGCCGTGATTTTTCAGTGATGTTCCGGACTGAATGGAGGACGGCATGACGCGACGACAGAAGACGTTTCTGGGTCTGACAGGTGGTGGCGTCTTCGTGGCGCTGCTCAGTTGGCTCATCTGGTTCATGCCCACCATGGGCGCGTCATCGTCATCCATGGCGGCGGAACCTGACAGCGCCAGACAGAGGGTGCCCATTGAGTCGCCGCCCGTGGTTCGATTCGAGTCAATGTTCAATGACGGCAAGGAGCGGGAAGTCAACCTTGCGGATGGCCTGGCCGTGACTTACGACGTACGCCCGATTCAGGAAGGGCGCGAGGCCGAGTTGACCTTCTTCATCCGCAATGATGCCAAGGTTGTGGCCAATGCCGGGTTCACCTTTTCACCGAAGCCCCTGAGGATCGAGCCGCTCAAGCACCACCGCATGGAGGCAGATGTCGAGGTGGACGCATCTGATCAGCGTTCGGCACTGGCTTTGGGTTTTCACGTTTTCGGTGATCCTGGCGGATACCTGGGAGAGTTCGTGACAGACGATGGACAGGCGCTCTGGAAGATGCCTTCTCAGCAGCATCTGGTTGCGGATTTTGTGGCGCCGGGCGACAACGATTACATGGGACGTCGTGCGGGCACCTTGGTGCCGCGTGTATCGATCATCAATATCGAACCCGGCGCAACGGTCAAGGCCAAGGTGCGTTGGCGTGCCGCCGAGGTGTTCGATCACGCTCGGTCTCTGGCCCGGGTGTCCCCTGTGGCCGCTCCTGTTACGCGAGCACGCGCTGCCGGGGTATTGCGCGTGAAGGTCGCTGGCGTGGGGCTGGGTAAGGCTGACGCCGATCTGGAGCAGGTTCTGGTGCTGCGATCCGCGACTGGTGCCGATCGCGTATTCACCCAGGCGGGGCGCACTTGGGCGCATGGTGCCGCTGTGAGTGACCACTGGGAAGTGACCTTGCCACCCGACATCCAGCGTGGTCGCTACACCATGTTGTTTGGCGTGCGGGACAAGCAAGGCGCGCAGGGGCAGTACGTGGCCATGACGCCCGATGCTGGCGCCGTGCGAGACAAGTCCGGTTTGATCCGCGTTGGCCAGGTCGATGTGTCGGCCACCCCTGTGGGCATGCAAGTTGGCATGAGCTTTCACCGTTATCCGGGGCCTTCAGAACGCAGGTATGGCGCCATCGACATGGACTATCGCTTTGCACGCAGTCTGGCTGCGACGGGCATGTCGGCCATGGAGTGGTGGAAGGGCGACGACGACTATGACTGGACGCACATCGATGAGTGGGCTGCCTTTCACGGCAAGGATGGCCACAAGCTGTTGATGGTGTTCTCCGGCTCACCAACCTGGGCCAGTGCCAGGCCTCGCGAGCAGTCGGTCATGTACGTACCGGGCCTGGCTGCGCCCCCAGCCAAAAAATACTGGCCAGCCTACGGTCGCATGGTGACAGCCACCCTTGAGCGACTCAAGGGGCGCTTGATCGGGGTCGAGTGCTGGAACGAACCCGATCTGATCGGCGCCTTCACCGGTACGCAAACCGAGTTGGCGGACTTGTGCAAGATCGTTGCAACGAAGTCTCGACAGCTGGATCCTTCTGTGCCCGTCATCTGCCCGCAGGCCGAGTCGCCTTATGGGATGTCGTTCGTGCTGGGCGCCAAGACCAGTGAGGGGGAGCCCTTGCCTCAGTTCTGCGACATCGTTGGGGCACACGTCTATGGCGCCATGGGCGACGATGCGCAAGGGCGCCCTTATGACGCCTTGCGTGTTGAGGACGTGATGGCCAAGATGCGCACAGTCATGCAGAGCTTCGGTGTTGACAAGCCCATCGCGGTGACTGAATACGGCATTGCCAGCTGCGGCATGCGGCCACTCAATGGGCATGAGGCGTTCACGCGCATGAGTTCCGCGGACGCAGGGGAAGCCTTGTACCAGTCGGTCAAGGCATTTCGACTTGCGGAGGTGTCCATGTTGGGCCTGTACTCGTTCGATCACGATGACAAGGATCCCACGTGTCGGCCAGGTGGCAGCTTCGTTCGAACGACCAAGCTCAATGCGGCTGGTGTCCAGCGTCTCGATCGTGAGGTCCTGGATCGTCTCGGTCAGGCAGCGAGGGATTTTGGCCCCTGACAGCCTCGCGAATTGACGAGGGTTGACCAAAGAAAAAAGGGAACGTGAAACACGTTCCCTTTTTCCTGACGATCAAACGGCTCTTTGATCAATATTCGTTCAGCACCGAGCCAACCAGTTCAATGGCTCCCATGCGAATGGCTTTGGCCATTTCTTGCGTCGCGAGGTAGCTGCTGTTGTCGCGGCGAGCGACCGCCAGTGCAGCACCACAGCGGCTGGCAATGACGGCAGCGTCTGCGCCGCAGGACAGCGCCGGCGTATCCACGATCACGCGGTCAAACTTGGTCTTGAGTTCACGGATCATCAGAGCAAAGCCCGGCCGCTCGAGGAGCTCAAGAGGGTTGGGAGGGGTCACGCCAACCGGGAGGATGTACAGGCTGGGCAAGCCAGGGACGCTTTGAATGACGCGCGATGCTGCACGTCCAGACAGAATGCTGGACAAGCCCGTGCCGTGATCTTTCAGCTTGAACAATGTGTGCAATCGAGGATTGCGCATGTCAGCGTCAATCAAGAGCGTCCTGCCTGGCAATTGCGAGAATGCGACGGCCAGATTGGCAGCGAAGAAAGTCTTGCCATCTCCGGACTCGGGGCTGACCACGGCCAAGGCATGCTTGGGGCGCTCATCGGAGAAGAGCCGCATGATGAGTCGGCTGCGGATGGCACGAAAGGCTTCGGCCTGTTCGGTAAAGGGGCGAGCGCCAACAACCAATTCCGGATCCAGCGAGCCATTGCTCTCGGATGCGTACGGATAGTGAAATTGCTGGGCCAAGGCCCACATGACATCGTCGGTATTGGCCAGACCCAGTGCCACCGCAGCCTCGCCAAAACGTACTTCATTGGTACGTTGGTATTCAAGGATGCTCTGGATTTGCTCAACCGTCAGGTTGTTGGCCTTGGCAATGATTTCGCCAATCGAACGCTCACCGATCGGCTCGGTGGGCGCATGCTCCTCCATCGGACTGAACGTCGATGTGGACGCGAATTGGGGGGTGGGGTGTGGAGCGTTCATGCCAGTCTTGTCATTGGGTCAATACAGCCCGAGCGGTGTCGTTACTGCGCAGCAAGGCCATACGTTTTTTGGGCGCTTTGCCACCAGGTCCAGGCAACGCACCCAAAACAGCGACGCCCAGCAGGAGGGAGAGATCGTGTGCACTGCGAACGCGGCGATCAACCAGTTCGACACACAGTGCTGCAATCATGGCCAGAAGCGCACCCAGCACCACTGACAATGCAGCGTTCAGCAGCATTTTGGGTGACGAGGGTTTGGTGGGCTCCGTGGCCGGGCTGAGCACCATCACGCCGGCCTGGCTGGTGCTGCCTTCCAGATTGGTCTGGCTGAGCCGGGTCATGATGGCATCATAAATGTGCTGGGCACTTTCAACTTCACGCTCAAGCACAGACAGTTCGCTGCGCGACTCCTTGAGCTTCATGATTCTTTCTTTCTGGGTCTCATAAGCTGAGTTGGTTTCACTTTCGCGGTTCACGGACACCGTTGATGTGACACCCAGACTCTTGGAGACGAGCGAGGTTTCCTTCTGGATCTGCCCCCTCAGATTGTTGACGTTGGCACGCTCTTCAATCACGCTGGGGTGCATGTCACCATAGCGTTCGAGCAATTCATGCAACTTGCCTTCACTGCGAGCCAGGTCGGTTTTCAGTGCGGAGATCAATGGGTTGCTGATGACATCGGGGGAGCCACCTGGATTCCGGCTCGATTCACGAGAGCGGTTTTGTGCGTCAGATCGGTTGGCGCGCAAGGTCAGCACCTGTTGCGACAACTCGTTGAGGCGTTGCATCTCGATATCGAGACGCTCGTCAGTGGCCACAATGCCTTTGTCCTTTTGAGCGGCAACCAATCGCGCTTGTGCCTGTTCCAGTTTTTCTCTTGCCAGTCGAGCGCGTTCTTCGAAGAAGTCCGAATATTGGCGTGCGGGATTCACACGGAATTGGACGGTGGTGTCAATGTAGGCCTGTGAAAATGCATTGGCCATGGCCGCAGCAAAGGCAGGGTTGGCCGCTTCGTACGAGATTTCGATGACATTGGATTCGCGGGATGGCTTGACCTTCAGCCCCTTGGCCATCAGGTCGGCGACCCAGACTTCGAAATTGCCTTGCCCTTTGGTTTCTTTGTTCCATTCTTCCCGGAAGGATTGTTCATCTGCCAGGTGCATGTTCTTGACGACGCGCCTTGCAACAGCTTGACTTTCGATCACGTCAATCTGCGTAGACAGGAAAGTCATCGACGACATGGTGCTCATGGCTTGCTGAGCAGAAACCGGGTCTGGCTTTGCATCCAGAATGACCGTTGTCGTGGCCTGGTATTTTTTGGGATAGATGAAGCTACCGACGACTGTGCCCACCACAACCAGTAGCAGGATGCCCAGCGCCAGTTTCCAACGGGCGCGCAGGATTCTCAGGAATTGATCGAACGTCATGGCTGTAGTGGACTAACTGACAAACTAAAAAACATGAAGGACGATCCGTCGCCCATGGGCACAGATCGTCCTGAAAACGCATTACTTGAGGCCCGACAGACCCTTGTTCAGCGTATTGGAGTCAAGTCCGCCAGAAGTTGCCGGTTCAGCAGCAGCAGCGGAGGCTGGCGCGCTGGCTGCCTCGGCACCTGAGGCCGCCTTCTCTGCAAACTTGCCGATATATTCAACCTTGGCTGCGGCACGCAGGGATTTGAGCTCTTTTTGTGCGAATTCGCGGCGACGCTCAACAGTCAGGAAGTGCTCGATGGCTGGCTTGGCCTGGTCGAATGTGACGGGTTGGTTCTTGGCGTCCACGACCAACAGGGCCTTGAAGCCGTCCTTGGCTGTTACGTAAAGTGCTTCGCCGATGTCAACCTTGCTCAGGGGTTCGATGATGCCCAGGGGCAGGCTCTCAGCAGCTTGCTGGGACTGGTTGACACCGAATTTGATACCGCTTGCCTTCATGACTTCCACGAAAGCGGCAGGCGTCTTGGTGGCCTTGAGCTTTTCCATCAGGTCTTTGGTTTGCTCAGGGCTGGCCGGCACGGTGAACTCTTGCAGGGCGTAGACCTTGCGGTTCGTGAACAGGGCTGGCTTGGAGTCGAAATACTTGCGGATTTCGTCTGACGAGGGGGTGCCGGCACCCGCTGCGGAAGCCTTCTCGATATAAGCGCGGGCCAGGATGCTGCGACGGGTCGAGTCCAGCAGGGCAACGATCTGAGGGTCACGATCCAGCTTCTGGTCTTCGGCCTTGGCCAGGGCCAGTTGTTGGTCGATCAGGCCTTCCAGTGCCTGGCGGCTGGCGGTGTCAGCTTGTTCGGGCTTGAGGCCTGGGCGGCTTTCCAGCAATTGATTGATCTGATGCACGGTGATTTCTTCACCGTTGACACGGGCTGCCGCCTGGCTGGCCTTGCCTTCATGTTTGGACTTGTCGCCACAGCCGGCGATCACCAGGGCTGAGGCAATGACAACGGGCATCAGGGCCATCATGCGGATGGAGCGTTGACGGGTGATGGCTTGCAGGCGGGTTTGCATGGTTGAACTGTTGGGTTGTTTCAATTGGTTATGCATGGGCCGATTTTTTTCGGCACCGGTGCAAGATCTTGTAGCGCGACCGAAGTTCCCGGGGGTTTTCTCGGGGCGCTCAAATGAGTGTACGTCCCCCGCGTGTCAGTCTTTTCACACATGGGAGTCGCTTGGTAACAGAAGTGAACAAACAAATGGCAGCAGCCGAGAGGGTGCCGCTCAAATGCGCCCAGGGGGCCACATTTATATCCGAGCCTGGGGGTTTGATCAGGGCGTGCTGCCAGGGGTTTTCCATGAGGATTTTCAATATCAGGCCCAGGAGCAGTAGATACCCGATGAACGGTTTGCGTGTGGTGGATTGATTTGTAACCTGATGTAGGGCGATGGCGCAGATGCCGGCATGTAATACCCCCGACAGACCTATATAGGTGTGCAGGGGTTGACCGATCATGCCGATTTGCGTCAAGGGCCAGGCACCGAACCAGACCAGGGTGGTCTGGGCAGGGACGCGGTTGTGCCAGCCGATGGCGGCGATCAGGCTGAGTGCCACCAGGTTGCGGTAAAGGTGCTCGGCGCTACCGTGCAGCCAGGCCGCACCCCACCAGGCGCCGATGGCTTGGCGCCAGCCTTGGTCGGGATGCAGGGCAAGTTGTTGCGCCCAAAGCGGCCAAGTGCTGTCGGGTTGATTCAAGGGCACCCATCCCATCAGTGCAGCAGGCAGCCCAAGTGTCAGGCTCAGCGCCAGCCAGAGTCTGGCGCCGAGAAGTTCATCCCTCTGGTCATTGCTTGAACCTGTCACGCTGGGGGGAACACAGCGCGCCAGAGTGCCAGCACGGCGTCCCGCTGCGTCAGCAAGGCTGGCATGTGCGCGAGTTCAAACTTGGTTGGGGCGTCATCCAGGCGGGCTCTGTGCTGGATGCGCCGCAATTCGCGGTAAGCCTGTCCTGCGGCGTGCCCGACCCCGGCTGGCAGCAGCCCGGCGTGTTCTGCACGGTCCAGCAGGGCGATGTTGCCCTTGTTGTCGAGCAACTCGGGGTGGCGCTGGCTGTAAGCGAGAACCAGGTACTGGACAGCGAACTCCACATCGATCATGCCACCAGGGCTGTGTTTGATGTCGAACTCGGTGGACGGGCAGTTGTGGGCTTCCCGCATGCGTTCGCGCATGGTGGTGACTTCTTCACGCAGGGCCGCGGGATCTCGCTGCGAGCTGAGTACCGCTCGCCGGGTTGTTTCAAACCGTTCG
Source organism: Aquabacterium sp. (assembly GCF_004297345.1). Taxonomy (GTDB): domain Bacteria; phylum Pseudomonadota; class Gammaproteobacteria; order Burkholderiales; family Burkholderiaceae_C; genus Aquabacterium. The sequence continues at coordinate 7,759 of NZ_SCTN01000507.1, forward strand.
GCCAGGGCAGGTTCGCCGGCGCACCAGCGGGCGCGGGTGAGGGCTTGATGCTCCCAGGTCCAGGCGGTGTTGCTGCCGCGTTGGCGCTGGTAGTCGTCAAATGAGTGGAAGCTGGTCACCAGCAGGCCGGAGTTGCCGTTGGGGCGAAGGGCCGTGTCAATGTCGAACAGTTCACCCGTTGAGGTGCGCAGGGTCAGCCAGTTGACGAGTTTGCGCGCGAACAGCAGATAGGCGTCGATGGGGCCTGCGGTGTCCGGGCCGGCGTTGGCGGGTTGCTCGTCCTGGGTGTCGTCGTACAGGAAGACGACGTCCAGATCACTGCCGTAGCCCAACTCCAGTCCGCCCAGCTTGCCGTAGGCGATCACGGCGAAGTGCGGCTGGCGCCCCACCGCGTACACGCCTTGTTTGCCAGGGCGTTGCTGCAGGTGGCCCCAGGCCCACTGGATGGTGGTGTTGAGGGTGGCGTCCGCCAGGGCAGAGAGGTCGTCGGCTACTTGCTCTACCGTGAGCTGGCCTTCGACGTCACGCACCAGTGTGCGGAAAATCTCGGCGTGGTGGGCGCGGCGCAGGGTGTCGAGCAGCGCTTCTTCGTCGGCCTGACCGGCGCGGGTCCAGGCGTTGTGGCGCTCGTTGAGCTCCTTTTGATAGCTGACCGGATCAAAGCGGCCTTCCATCAGGCGGGGATCGGCGAGTTCGTCGATCACGCCAGGGTGGCGCAGCAGGTAGCGCATGGGCCATTTGGCCAGGCCCAGCAGGCGCAGCAGGCGGGTCAGCACTTCGGGGCGCTCGACCAGAAGGGATAGATAGCTGTCGCGGCGCAGCAGAGGGTTGAGCCACTCGACAAAGCGCAGAACGGCCTCGGGGCCCAGGCAATCGGCGTCGTCGGGTCGTTGCCCTTTTGGGTCCTTGCCGTAAGCCGTCATCGTGGCGCGGCCGATCAACTTGGCCAGGCGCAGCTTGGCGGCGTCTGTCAGCATGGCCACTTTGGGCTGGCTGGTGAATTCGCGCACCTTGACCGCCACCGGTTCGGGCAGTTTGGCCAGGAACTCGTCGCTGTCAACAGGCAGCGGCGGGCCACCGCAGGTCTTGCTGCACGATGGCC
>NZ_SCTN01000508.1 GCF_004297345.1 Aquabacterium sp.
CACGCGACGTCAGCGTGGCGCTCAGTCGCCCGGTGGACAGCAGCATCCTCAACATCTTGCCGGCCACCGTGGCGGCTGTGCATGAAGAAGATGCCGCCAGCGTGATGCTGCGGCTCACGCTGCCTGACGGCAGTGCATTGCTGGCACGACTGACCAGGCGCTCGGTGCTGGCGCTGGGGTTGCAGACGGGGCAGACGGTCTTTGCTCAGATCAAAGGTGCCGCGTTGTTGCGCAGTTAAGCGCATGTCAGGGGGTATTTCCTGAGCATGTCGGGTTTGCCTGGGGATGTATCAGGTGTCGCCTCATTCGGTGAAACCCTGGCGAAAGCGCTTTCCGTCAATGCTTGGCCGTTGTTGCGAATCCGAAAAACACGGGTGACCCAGACACTGAACCGCATCCAAACCCATACCCGAAGCCCGGAGTCCCCATGCGATTCAGTCTGAGCCCCCAACGCCTGATGCTGTCTGCCACACAGGCTGCCGTTACCGCACTCGTGCTGTCGACCACGGCCCACGCCGCAACCCCTGATCAGTTCTACCAATACAGCGGCAGCACGCCCCTGGCCAACTTTGAGCCGGGCACGGTTCTCAGCAGCCGCAACATTGCGGTCTATCTGGCGGGTGTCAAGACGTCGTACACGGCCACGCAGGTCGTGTACCGCTCGACCGATGCCATGCAGCGCCCTGCTGCCAACGTGACCACGATCTTCACGCCCGATTGCAGCAAGGTCAGTTGCGCCAACAAGAACAAGGTGCTGTCGTACCAGTCGTTCTACGACTCGCTGAACCCTGAGGATGCGCCCTCGCGCGCTTTCGCTGGTGGCTCGCGTCTGCCAGACATCCTGCCTGCCGTGGAGACCTTGCTGTTTGGCAAGTATGTGAAGCAGGGCTACACCGTGATCATCTCTGACACGCAAGGCCAGAAGGCTGACTTCGCAGCCGGCCCGGAGTATGGCTACAACACGCTGGATTCGATCCGTGCCGCCTTCAACGCGCCTCAAATCGGGCTGGCCAAGGATGCCAAGGTCGCGATGATGGGCTACTCGGGCGGTGCCATCGCTACCGAATGGGCGGCCGAACTGGCCCCCACCTACGCGCCTGACTTGAAGCCCAATCTGATTGGCGCGGCCTTTGGCGGCACGCTGGTGAACCCCGAGCACAACCTGACCTACATCAACGGTGCAGCCCTGTGGGGCGGCGTGATGCCCATGGCGGTCGTCGGTATCGCGCGCTCCTATGACATCGACATCCAGAAGTACATGACCCCGCGCGGCATCGAGGTGTACAACCGGATCAACAAGGCCTCGATTGCCTACGTGCTGGGCCAGTACAGCAAGGTGACCTGGAAAGACATCGTCAAACCCGAGTACCAGGATCGCACCAAGTTGAAGGACTACGTGGAGGCCGCGAACAAGGTCATCATGGGTACCGGTGGCACCCCGGAGATCCCTCTGCAGATCGGTCAGGGTACCGGCGGTACTGGCGAGTTGACACAGCCTTCCCCGTTGTGGGGCAAGGGTGATGGCGTGATGATCGCGGGCGACGTTCGCACGCTGGCTCGTCAATACTGTGCCAAGGGCGTGCCCGTGCAGCACAAGGAATACACCACCAGCCACTTCGTGACCATGGTGAGCTGGATGCCTTGGGCCGCTGCCTGGGTGGATGACCGCTTTGCCGGCAAGGCTGCGCCGCAGAACTGCAGCAGCATCGCAGTGGGCAACCCCCTGACGCCTTTGACTTACAACCCTTGATGAAAGGGCGAGCCCTCAGACGCCTTGTGAGCGGATGAGGGCTTCGATGACCTCTGCGCCTGTGCCGCCTTGCGGATCCAGTTCGTGCACCTTGTTCAGGTAGGCCCGGGCTGACTCCGGGTCCTGGCGGCGCAGCCGTATGAAGGCCAGCGCCTTGAGTGTGAAGGCCCAGAAACGTGCTGGGCCAGGGGCCATGAAGTCTGCCATATCGGGCGTGACGACGCGCCAGTCATCGGGCAGCCCAGCCTGATCAGCGGCCACCTCCAGGCCCTTGAGTGCTGCCAGCTCCGCCTGCTCGAAGTCCGCATGCCGCGCATGGAACTTGTAGAGCAGGTAGTAAAGCGAAGGGCAGTTGGGCGCACACACCTGCGCTGTCCACAACAGGGCCAGGGCGCGCTCTGGTGTCTCCGCCGTGCGCGCCTGCTCAACCAGGCTTTTGACCTGCGGTGGCACATCCCCACCAAACAGATCGCTCGAGGCCTCGCCGGTGAGAATGTTCACCATGATGCCGCCGAGGCTGCCAGGCGCGCGACCACTTCGCCGCCGAGCAAGTGCTTCTCGAAGATCTCGGGTACATCTTCCGGCTTCACGCGGCTGTAGAGCACGCTGTCAGGAAAGACCAGCACGTTGACACCGCCATCGCAAGGGCCCAGACAACCCGAGTAGGTGATCCCCACCTGCTCATAGGCATTGCGCGCTTGCAGCTCCTTCCAGAAGGCCTGCAGTACGGCCTGGCTGCCCTGTGCGGCGCAGCAGCCCCGAGGGTGTCCGGGCGGACGTTGTTGGGAGCAAACGAAGACACTGCGTTCGGGGCGGGACATGCTGATTTCCTTTTAACCAAATTTGAAGAGGATGCCGTGGCCGCCGCGTGGGTACTCCCAATCCACATTGCTGTGCTCTGAGCAGATGATGCGGCAACTGCCACATTCAAGGCAGCCATCGGTGATCAGGGTCACGGCGCCATTGCCTTCTGCCTTGTAGCAAGAGGCCGGGCACACGAAGGTGCAGGAGCGGTCCTTGCAGTCGTCGCGGCACACGCTGGCATCCTTGATCTTGATGTGGGGGCGGCCGGCGTCGACCTTGTAGCGGTTCTGGAAGAGTTTCTCTTCCACGTTCACATTGATGGGGGTCATGGTGTCACTCCTGATTCAAGGTGTGGAAGAGACAGTCAGCGGAAGGCGCGCCACAGCTTGAAGGCATCGCCCACCAGGCCGGAGAAGGTTCGCGCGGTCTTGAAGCTGGAGAAGATCTCGCGTTCCTTGGTTTTCTTGTCGATGTTGTCGACCGTGACCATGGTGCGCGCGGCCTTGTTGAGCAGCTCGGGGTAGGTCGTGAAGAACTGCGGGTTCTCGTGGAAGACCTTGGGCATGTCTCGGTACTTCTTGAGGTCTTTCATCACGAAGGATTCATCCAGGGCCTTCTGATAGGCCTTCAGCGTCGCTGCATTCAGTTCCTTGTTGGCCGCCTTGGCCGCGATGATGGTCTCGGCCGCCAGTCGGCCCGTTGTCATCGCGAGGTTGGAGCCTTCGCGGTGCACGGCGTTGACGAAGCCACCCGAGTCACCCACGATCATCCAGCCATTGCCGTAAACCTTGGGGATGGCGAAGAAGCCGCCTTCAGGGATCAGGTGGGCGCAGTACTCCTTCATCTCGCCGCCCTGGATCAGCGGGGCAATCGAGGGGTGGCGCTTCATCTGCTCCAGCAGTTGATAGGGCGAGGTCTTGCTCTCGTTTTGCTTGAAGTCAGAGAGCATGCAGCCGATGCCCAGCGTGATCGAGTCCTTGTTGGTGTAGAGGAAGCCCGTGCCCATCATGCCGTCGGTGATCTTGCCGACCATCTCGATGACCACGCCTTCTTCATCCTTGATGTTGAAGCGCTGCTGGATCAGCTCTTCAGGCATGAAGTGGATCTCCTTGACGGCCAGTGCCACGTTGCCTGCCTTGACTTCCGGATGGAAGCCCGCCTTGCGTGCCAACGTGCTGTTGACGCCATCGGCCAGGATCACCACATCGGCGAAAACATCCCCCTTTTCGCGGTCGGTGCGCACGCCCACCACCTTGTCGCCGTCCATGATCAGCTCTTGCACCGTGGTTTCGCAGATCAGCAGGGCGCCGGCTTCGCGCACCTTGGAGCTGAACCACTTGTCGAACTGGGCGCGGATGATGGTGTAGCGGTTGTAGGGCGGCTTGTTGTAGTCCTCGCTGCGGAAGTGGCTGCCCACGAAGCTCGCGTCATCGAGCACCCACATGCGCTGTTCGATGATGTGGCGCTCCAGCGGGGCATCTTCGCGGAAGTCAGGGATGATGCGCTCCAGCGCGTCGGCGTAGAGGATGGCGCCTTGCACATTCTTCGAGCCGGGGTACTCGCCGCGCTCGATCTGCAGCACCTTCAGGCCCGCTTTGGCTGCCGTGTAGGCCGCGGCATTGCCCGAGGGGCCTGCGCCCACGACGATCACATCAAAGTCTTTTTTGCTCATGTCAATGCTCCTGATCGGTCATGGGAAAGGTCAAGCCACGCGCTTGATGCGCTGGTCGATGTGGGCCTGGAAGGCTTGCGTGAGCGCGGGCAGCACCTGCATGGCGTTGCCGACGATGCCGTAGTGCGCGAAGTCGAAGATGGGGGCGTTCGGGTCGGTGTTGATGGCCACGATCACGTCGCTGGCCTCCATGCCCACGCGGTGCTGGATGGCGCCGCTGATGCCTGCTGCGATGTAGAGCTTGGGGCGTACCGTCTTGCCGGTCTGGCCCACTTGCCGATCGGCTTCCACCCAGCCAGCCTGCACGCAGGGGCGGGTGGCGCCCACCTCGCCGCCCAGCACGCGCGCCAGGTCGAACACCAGCTTGAAGTTCTCGGGGTTCTTCAAGCCTTTGCCGCCGCTGACGATCACATCGGCATAGGGCAGGTTGATCTTGTTGCTGTGGGCGTCGGCGATGAAGTCCAGCAGCTTGGTGACGATGTTGGTTTCGATCAGGCCGAGGGTGTCTTCGCTGGTCGTGCCTGTGCGGTCAGCCTCGGCGCGGGGCATGGCCATCACGCGGGGGCGCACTGTGGCCATCTGCGGGCGATAGGCCAGGGTCATGATCGTGCACAGCAGCGAACCGCCGAACGTAGGCCGGGTGGCAGCCAGGGCGCGCGTGTTGGGGTCGATGGCCAACTCCGTGCAATCGGCCGTCAGGCCTGTCAGCAAGGTGGTGGCCACGGAGCCAGCCAGATCGCGGCCTTGCGAGGTGGCGCCCAGCAGCACGATCTCCGGCTTGTACTTGTTGACCAGGTCGGTCAGGCCTTTGGTAAAGGGCTCGTTGCGGTAACCCTTGAGTACCGTGTCGCGCATCAAGTAGACATGATCGGCGCCATAGGTAAAGGCCTCTTTGGCAAACTTGTCGAGGTCTTCATCCGGGCCGCCGAGCACCACGCCGCACAAAGGCGAGCCCAGTTGATCGGCCAGCTTGCGGCCTTCTCCCAGCAGCTCCCACGACACGCTGTGTGCATGGCCGCGCTCGTGCTCAATGAACACCCACACGCCTTTATAGGCCTTGAGTTCTTCTGACAGCTCCAGGTTGCGGCCGCGTCCAGCGGGTTTCAATGCAGGCTTGGCTTCACTCATGATGATGCTCCGTGTAAGGTGATGACAGCGTGTGGACGGGGGCGTTGATCAGGCACTGAACTTTTCGACGAGATCCTGCTCCAGCGTCGGGTGGCGCGTGAAGATGGACTGCAGCAGGTTGAGCGAGACATCACGCAGCGTGGAGGTCTCGATGCTGAGCATCTCGGCTTTTTCGGCGCGGGGTGTGGGTCCGAAAACGCGGCTCACGACCGTGGGCGAACCCTTCAGACCGATCTTGGTGACGTCTTCGATGCCGGCGTCATCCTTGTTCCACTTGCGCACCTGGTAGGCGGCCGCGTGGATCATCATGGGCAGCGTGGCAAAGCGCATCTCGTTGGTGTTCTCCAGCATGGTGACCAGTGCGGGCAGAGCGGTCTGGAGCACCTGCACCCCGCCTTCGCCTCGGCGCTCCACGGTGATGGTGTTGTTCTCCAGATCGGTTTCGACGATGCGCGACACATAGGTCAGCAGTTGCATGCCCAGTCGCTTGGCGATGCCGGGGCCCACCTGTGCGGTATCGCCGTCGATCGTCTGCTTGCCAGTGAAGACCATGTCGACCTTCTGCTCGCTGTTGATCTTGCGGATGGCCGCGGCCAGTGCATACGAGGTGGCCAGCGTGTCGGCGCCAGCAAAGGCGCGGTCGGTCACGAGGATGGCGTCGTCGGCGCCAAAGGAGACGCACTTGCGCAGCGCTTCTTCCGCTTGCGGCGGGCCCATGCACAGCATCGTCACCTTGCCGCCGAACTTGTCTTTCAGACGCAGGGCTTCTTCCAGCGAGAACAGGTCGTACGGGTTCACGATCGCGGGCACGCCCTGACGCATGATGGTGTTGGTCACGGGGTGGACGCGGATCTGGGCGGAGTCCGGTACCTGCTTGATGCAGACGACGATGTGCATGGTGATTTCCTTCTTGGGCTCTTGGTTCAGGCAGCGCGCGGCGCAGCAGGGACGGTGAAACTCGGGACTGCGCCACCATGCGAAGGCAGCGTCGACTTGAGGTTCTGCAGCGTGACGTGCTGATGACCTTCGGCTTCCTGGAAGACCTTGAAGACCTTCTCCTGAGCGGGCGTGGACTTCACGAAGTCTTCATACGCCTTGACCAGCAACTGGCGATAGCACTGGAACAAGGCCTGCTCGTTGTTCTCCGGCAGGTTCGGTTCCTGGCGGATGTATTGATAAAAACGCTTGAGGATGTGCAGCCTGCTCACATTGACGACGGCCTTGTCGTATGGCACGCCAAAGAAGTTCAGGAAGTCCTCAGCTGCAGAGAGCTGACGCAGTTTGTCGGCGAAGGAATCAGTCATGATCAGGCTCCTGTTTGGCGTCGCGATGACGGGCTGTAGGCGGTGCTGAAGGTGGGTTGCGAGCAGGTGTCATCGCAGGATTGGCAGATGGACTCGACCGTCGCATCCGGGCTTGTCATGTGCCGGATGAGCTTGAGTTCATGTTCGAGCTCGCTGATGCGGTCCAGCAGGCAGCCGATGGCTTTGCCCACCGGGTCGGGGATGAGGTGGTGATCGAGGTTGATGGCCATGCCAGCCTTGGCCGAGCTCTTGCGGTGTTCCTCACGTATCACCACGCGACCCGGGATGCCCACCACGGTGGCGGCCTCAGGCACGTTGTCGATCACGACCGAGTTGGCCGCGACCCGGGCACGGTGCCCGATCGTGATGGCGCCGAGAATCTTGGCGCCAGCCCCCACCACCACGCCATCGCCCAGGGTGGGATGGCGCTTGCCAGGTTGCCAGGTCGTGCCACCCAGCGTGACGCCGTGGTAGAGCGTGACGTCATCACCGATCTCGGCGGTTTCGCCGATCACGACGCCCGCGCCATGGTCGATGAAGAAGCGGCGCCCGATGCGTGCGCCCGGATGGATGTCGACGTTGGTGAACCAGCGTGCCACGAACGACAACCAGCGCGGCATGAAGCGCCAGCCAGCCCGCCACAGCGCGTGTGCCAGGCGGTGCAGCGCCATGGCCTGAACGCCTGGGTAGATGGTCCACACCTCGAACCGGTTGCGGGCTGCGGGGTCTCGTGCCAGCACGCAGGCGACGTCTTCCTTGAGGCAGGACCACCACGAAGGCTGGCTTGAGGCCTGGGACTGATCATTGGCGGACATGGCTTGGATCGCCTCCAGCGCAGGGTCTTCACGTTTCATGATGCTTGCCCCAGTGCGCTCGATGCTTCCAGCAAGAAGCGTTGCAATTCATCCGGCGTGGGCGAGCGCTTGGTGTGCACAGCGTGTTCGCGGATGCGCTCCAGCAGTGGCTGAACTTGTAGGTCGATCACGGGCAGGCCGAGTGCTTGATAGGCCGATCGCACCGCGCGCGAACCGGAGTGCTTGCCCAGCACAGTGCGTCGCTGGCGGCCCACTTCCGCGGGATCGAAGCCTTCATAGTTGCTGGGGTTCTTGAGCAAGCCATCGACATGGATACCGGACTCGTGCGTGAACACAGCCTCACCAACGATGCTCTTGTTGGCGGCCACCGGTCGGCCCGAGGCGCGCGCCACCAGTTGCGAGATGGCGACCAGATCGGTGGTGCGCACGCCGGTCTCCAGGCCGTGCAGATGGCGCAGGGCCATCACGACCTCTTCCAGCGCGGCATTGCCGGCACGCTCGCCCAGGCCGTTGACCGTGGTGTTGGCGTGCGAGGCGCCGGCACGCAAGGCGGCCAGCGTGTTGGCCGTGGCCAAGCCCAGGTCGTTGTGCGCATGGATCTCGATCTCCATGTCCACGGCGCCACGCAGGCGGCGGATGGCCTCATGGGTGGAGAAGGGGTCGAGCACACCGAGCGTGTCGGCAAAGCGGATACGGCGTGCACCAGCGCGTTCGGCCTGGCGCGCCAGCAGGTCCAGGAAGGCGGGGTCGGCGCGCGAGGCGTCTTCCATGCCCACGGATACCTCGTGGCCTGCTTCATGCACGGCGCTCACGTAATAGGCCACTTGGGCCAACGCCCATTCGCGGCTTTGTTGCAGCTTGTGCTGCAGGTGGATATCCGATACCGGGATGGAGAGGTGGATGATGTCGACATCGCACTGCATGGCGGCAGCGATGTCGGCTTCGCACATGCGGCCCCAGACCATGAGGCGGCTTTTGAGTCCGAGCGAGGCGATGCAGTTGATCGTCTCGATCTCTGCGGGGCCCATGGTGGGGATGCCGACTTCCAGTTCTGGCACACCCGCGTCTGACAAGGCCTTGGCGATGGCGCACTTCTCCGCGACCGTGAAGGCCACGCCGGCGGTCTGCTCGCCGTCACGCAGTGTCGTGTCGTTGATGATCGCGCTGTGCATGGTTGAAGACTCGGGCTGAAACAACATGGATGCAGGTGGAACTGCAATCGGTGTGCCAGTGGTCTTCGTGCGCTAAGTGATTGATTTGATTGGCTCGTGCGCTTGTATGTGTCGGCCTTGTGGCGTGTCGGGTTTCCGCCATTTCCCACATCCTTGCGTGTATGGCTTGGGCGCAGTCGCGGTATTCTTTCGAATCCTTGTCGACTTGCCCCACCAGGAACGCTGCATGCCCATTCGACTTGTCAAGCTAGGCTCCAGTC
>NZ_SCTN01000509.1 GCF_004297345.1 Aquabacterium sp.
AGGAGCAATGGGCTGCAAGCCCATTGCGGGGGACACGAGCGGAGCAGAGCACCCCGCCGGACTGATCTCGCGCCAATTCGCTCCAAGAGGGCCTACGCCGCCTAGCCCCCCGCCCAAGCCGTCAGCACCTCACACCCCTCGGGCGTCACCGCCACCATGTGTTCCCACTGGGCAGACAGCGATCCGTCCTTGGTCACCACGGTCCACCCGTCGGCCAGTTGCCTGGTGCCACGCTGGCCTGCGTTGAGCATCGGCTCGATGGTGAACACCATGCCCGCCTCCAGCGTGAGCCCTTCGCCGCGTTGCCCGTAGTGCAACACTTGCGGGTCATCGTGGTAGATCTGACCAATGCCGTGCCCGCAGTATTCGCGCACCACGCTGAAATGCGCACGGTGCGCGACCGACTGGATGGCGTGCCCCACATCACCCAGCGTGGCGCCAGGCTTGACCTGCCCGATGCCGGCCAGCAAGGCTTCGTAGGCCGTCTCCACCAGGCGCCGTGCCAAGGCGCTGGGGGCGCCGACGAAGTACATGCGGCTGGTGTCGCCATACCAGCCATCCTTGATGACGGCCACGTCGATGTTGACGATGTCGCCGTTTTTCAAGATCGTGCTGCGCGAGGGGATGCCGTGGCAGATCACCTGGTTGACCGAGGTGAGGATGGTCTTGGGGTAGCCAAGGTAGCCCACGTTGGCGGGCGTGGCGCCCTGGATGTGGACGATGTGCTCGTGGCAAAGCTGGTCCAGGGTGTCGGTGCTGACGCCGGGCACCACATGCGGCTCGATCATGCGCAGCACCTCGGCCGCGAGCTGGGCCGCCTGGCGCGCCATGTCGATGTCTGCCGCGCCATGGATGAGCACGCCGTGCGCCATCAGTGTTTGCCTTTGGGCGCCGTGCTGGCGCGTGGCTTGCCTTGCGGGGCGTTGAGTGCGCTGACAAGATCCAGGCCGCCGGCCAGCTCTGCCTGAACCAGCAGCCGACAGATCTCCCTGTGGTCCAGGTCCGGGTGCATCTCGGCCAGCATGCCGACTTTCATCCAGTGCTCTGCTTGCGCGTTGATGGACCGGTCCAGCGCGTTGCCTGCCACGCGTAGGTTCTCGTGCATGGACTCTGAGATTTTGACGATGCCCATCGGCTGGCCCCAGTTGAATATATGAAGTATATACGATTCATATATCCGCATCAAGCCAAGGTCTGCAGCGTCGCGTCGATGCGTTGCAACGCCTCCAATCCCCCCAACGCCACCCCCACATCATCCCGACTCGGCACCCGCGCCTCATCCACATTGATCCGCACCAGCCGCGCATTCGCATAGATCAACATCTGCTGGCTGAAGTTGCGCACCGAGGGCACGGCCGTACCGGCGCCAATCTCCACCACCACAGGCTTGCGCACCTGAGCCAGCCAGCCCTCCAGCCTGAGTGATTGGGCCTCGCTGCGCGCGGGCAGCCATAGCGGGTCACCAAACATGAGGATGTTGGGCCGCGCCAGGCCGCCGCAGTGCGGGCACGTTGGCATGGCGTTGCGCAACACGCCCCGAGCTTCATCCACATCGGGCACAAAGTCATCAGCCGGCCAGATGGCATCGGTGCAGGTGCTCAGGCACTGCAGGTGGTGGATGGAGCCGTGGCATTCGTACACCCGCTCGGGGTCGAAGCCGGCTTTCTGGAACTGGCCGTCTACATTGCTGGTGAACACGGTGGCGCCGGCGTTCATGCCTTTGGCCCAGCGTTGCAGGATGCCGAAGCCGGCATGGGGTTGGGTGGCGCGGTAGAGCGCCAGGCGGTGGCCGTAAAAGCCCCAGGCGAGCTCGGGTGTGCGGCCAAAGGCCCGCGGGTTGGCCACGTCCATGAAGCCCAGGCCGGCGCGGCCCAGCGCGGGGTAGGCCTTCCAGAAGCCCTCGGGCCCGCGGAAGTCCGGCAGGCCTGAATCGGCGCCCATACCGGCACCCGCTGCCACGATCAGGCCGTCGGCCTGGTCGATGATCTCGGCCGCGTGGCGGATGAGGCCCCGCAGTGCTTCGGGGATGTCATCGGGTGTTGCGGCTTGATGGGGCATGGG
>NZ_SCTN01000597.1 GCF_004297345.1 Aquabacterium sp.
GGGGCCATCATCACGGTCGTGGTCGTCAACGCCCTGGGCGGACGCTCGCGCGTCGGTCGCGGCCCCATTTGATCCGACCGCGGGTCGGGGGCCCGCGGTCACTCTTGGCGAAGGCCCATCGGCAACGGTGGGCCTTCGCCGTACGCGCCGATGTGGCGCGAGCCGCTCCGGGCCGGCCTCCGTCCCGCAGTCACTGGCCGCGGACCGGACCGCCGGTCGCTCGACCATAGGGCGCAACTGTTTCCGCGAAGCTTGGGGCGATCCCGTCGTCGGCATGATGCGCATCGTTCGTTGGTTCGGTCGGGATCCGATCATCCGTCGTCGGGACGGACGTGGGCGCGGCGAGACCGCTCGCCGCCATCGTGGGGCGGCCGATTGAACCGTTCCTCGAGCCGGGTGTGATCAGCCCTCGTCGGGCAAGGGTCGCGCGACGCCATCTCGACACGCGCTCCGTGCCGAGTGCACTCACCGGCGAGTAGTCCACGACCACGGCCCCGTCCGCGGAAACGAACCGGTGACCTGGTGGTGCGTAGAACGCGTCGCCCCGTGCCACGAGCTCCGTGCCCGCTCCCGGTTCGGACGAACTCTCGTAGAGGATCGCGATTTCGCCGTCGATGACGAAGCCCCAATGCGGTACGTCGCACCACCCGCTGAGGTGGCCCGTGCGCTCCCCGAAGATCGAGCGCATGAAGACCCATGGTCCCATCTGGGCTGCCTCGACCTCGATGACCCCGGGCCGGCGAAAGGGCCGAAGCGATCCGGCCACGGTCACTGCGCGTGGCAGGCTGACGTCCGGATCGGGCCGGGGTACCACGGTGAAGCCACGCGCCTCGAGCGCACCGGGCGTGGCGGGCTCATCGGCCTCGGGAATGGCGAAGCCGGCGACGACCGTGTCGGGCTCAGCGGTGAACGTATGACTCGGCGGGCCGGATTCCACGTAGAACGCCGTTCCCGCCGCGAACGTTTCGGTCCGACCTTCGTCGTGATGAACCGCGAGTGCGCCACCGAGGACGATGCCGTGGTGCTGCCTGAAGCAGGGTTCGTCGAGCCCGGTCCCGGCTGTCGATCCGTCGCTCGGGAGGTCGGCAACGACCGCCACGACCGGTCCGAAGCTGTGGTAGCGGGCCAGCAGGCCACCACGATCCACGGCCTGAAGTTCGCCGAGCGAGACGCGCACGTGTCCTCCAACGTGTCCGGGGGCCGCCGGACTGCCGGCGGCGGTTCCGCTTGCTCCCGCCCCCGGGGCGGCTCGAGGATGCTGCCATCCGGCGGCCGATCAGCTTGCCAGCTCATCCTCGTGGAGGATCGGGATCGCGAACCCGAATTCCGAGCCTCCCGCGGCCCGGGCCCGGGCCCAGATGCGGCCGTGCATCGCCTCCACGAGGGTCTTGGCCACATACAGGCCGATGCCCGATCCCGCTCGAGTGCTGGCGGTACGACTGGAGCGGAAGAATATATCGAACAGTCGCTCGCCATCAACCGGAT
>NZ_SCTN01000510.1 GCF_004297345.1 Aquabacterium sp.
CGCGGCCCAGGCCCGCAGGGGGTGATCCTTCTGCTGGGCAATGGCCTCGAACTCGGCTTGTGCTTCCTTGTAGCGCATCACATAGAAATGCGCGGCGGCAATTTGATATTGGCGCAATTGCCTCAGCAGCTTGGGCTCACTGGCTGGCAGGGCCTCCGGCACGCTGGGCGCAAACAAGCGCGCGGTGGTCAGCGCCATCTCCCCGAAGGGCTCATACGTACAGAACCCGAACACCGCATCTTGCGCATCCACCCAGGCTTTCACATCCTTGGGCTGCACGTTGCGGTTGGCCTGCAGCTCACCCAGCACTTTGGTCGCCAGTTCGATGGCGCCCGGCGTGCAGTTCACGAACGCGCCATAGCTGCTGGAATTGGCCCGCCGGAAATAGTCGATCTCTCGACGAGGAGGCTCCTTGGTCACGGTTTCGCGGGCGGCCAGCCAGCGTGCAATTTCTTTGCCTTGATCCTTCCTCTCAGCCGCTCCTGGGGTCTCACGGCGCTCCTTGGCCAGAAACTCCGGGCCCATCTGCAAGGCGCGATAAGCCTCATACAAGGGCACGCGGCCATAGGAGGTCAGCAAGACACCAAGATCACCACGAGAGAAGGCCTCACTTGTTGGCGCGTTGCGAAACACAAAGCGATCCTCGGGATCAGACAGCGTCCCTCGTGGCGATGGCCCTTGCGCTTGCGCCAACGTCACGCAGGCCGACGCCAGCACCATGGTTGTGAATTGAATCCTTGCCCACCTGATTTGATTTTTCATTTTGATCATGGAAAACGTTGCACGGGATCAGCTACCCAGTTGCGCTCATTGAACCAGAAGCGCCGCGTGAAACGATTGGCCACCGCCTGCTTCGGGGGCGTCTGTACTGAAAAGCCTGCAGCGGGGCCGCGACAACGGGCATGCAAGGCGGGATAATCCTGCGCCACAGGCTCGCCCATGCGGTACCACATGGGCACGACTTCGTCGGCCGCCAGCCGATCCAGCCACGCACCTTGCAGGCACCATGAAGCCAGCGCCGTGACGCTGAGCCGAACAGATGCGGGCAAGCGCTGGCGGGCCATCTTTACCAAGGCGAGATAGGCCTCGCGCTGGCGTGATGGCGCCTCGAAATCCAGCTGCACCCAGCCTGCCGTGGCACCGGCTACCGCGCGATCCAGGGCAGCGAGCATCGCCTTGCGCTGCACCTCGGTGAACACATCAGGGCTGTTGGGCATGGACTGAACGTGCACCACGGGGATCACCTGTACCCTGGCATCCCACAAGGCCAGTGCACGCCTTCGGGGCTGCCGCGTGATGTCCTCGCCCTTGAGCAACAAGGTATCGGTCAGCACGGCGATGGTCTGGTAATCGGCCACCGCAGGGGCATCACTGGAGGGCCAGACCCAGGCGATGTCGGTCGCGGCCTGCACGGGCATGCAAAGCGTCGCCAACAGGAGCCAGGCGCCACAAGGCCTCATCACGAGCGATCCTTGTGCGGCCCTGGCGGCGTCTTCTTCATGCTGATGGCATCGAAGGGGCACACCACTGCGCACTGGGCGCAACCGGTGCAATGAGCGGGATCGTGCAGGGTCGAGCATTTGCGGCCCCAGCCATGGGGCCCCTGCACTTCCAGCCACAAGACATGAGGCGGGCACGCGCCAATACACCGGCCGCATCCTGTGCACCGGTCCGGATCAATGACGGGCAAGGCGCGGGGCATCCGGGTGTCAGCTCTGAGTCGAGTTATCTGTGTTCCAGCGCGAAGGATAGCGATGAAACTTGGCGAAAGCACCTAAGCGGGGCACGCCGGGCTGCTCGGTACACTGCAGCGATCTCAACGATCACCACCTGAGGTTTCATGAACGCCAAGATTCTTGTTGCGCTGGCCCTGTCCGGCATGGCGCTGCAGGCCGTTGCCGCCGATCCCAAGCCCAACGTGCAGAAGCTGCCTTCCGGGGTGGAAGTCACCCACATCACGGTGGGCAAAGGCGCCAAGCCCACGGCCAGCAATACCGTGAAAGTGCATTACGAAGGCAAGCTGGCCAACGGCAAGGTGTTTGACAGCTCGTACAAGGACGGCCAGCCCATCAGCTTCCCGCTGGACCGCGTGATCAAGTGCTGGACGGAAGGCGTGCAAACCATGCAGGTTGGCGGCAAGGCCACGCTGCATTGCCCGGCCAAGACGGCTTATGGCGCGGCAGGCGCAGGCGGCGTGATTCCGCCCAACGCCGACCTGACCTTCACGGTCGAGCTGCTGGGTATCGAGAACTGACCCTGCTCAGCTCAGCACGCCCCGCCCGCCTTTACGGGGCACCTTGCCGTACTCCTGTGACTGGCGTACGGCTCGGTAGACATCCCGATCAGTCATGCCGATGCCCTGCAGGAACTGATCGCGCAGCTTCAGCACGGATTCGACCGACTCGTCGGATTCTTCAGAGGCCTCGATCAGGTAGCCCTGGATGCGCTCCAGCTCACCGATCTGGCTTTCCGAGAAAGTAGGTTTGGCCCACAGCGGCAACATGGCGCATGCCGTGAGGCCCCAGGCGGTCGGGCAATCAAACACGTCCTGGGCCAGCATCACCTGGTTCAGATCGTCCAGGACGCCTGCATCCAGATCCTCGGTCAGGCCGTTTTCCACCACCTGGGCTGCCACCACCCGAGGTTCGGCCACATCGATCACCACCCGGCACAGCACCTTGTCGCCGTAGGCGTGCAGGCGGTGTCGCCAGTGGCCCTGATACAGACAGGCCGGGGCAATCGGTTGATCGCTGTCTGACGAAACGTTGTCAAACCAGTTCATGGCGCCATCCTCCGTGAGATCGGTTTCAGGAAGGTGCCCTCTGCGGTACAGCACAGGTCACTGGTGACCATCATGCAGAAATCGCGCCCGGTTTGGTGGAAGGAATTGGCATGAAAACCCCGAATTGGCGGTTTCATGCAACGAGGCCCCACAAGGGCATGATTCGCCCTTATGCTGGCAGATCGTCAGAAGAAATCAACGCCAGCCGCCCGGGCCGGTGCGCCAGGGGTTTCCCCGCCGTGAACGGCATGCTCCTCCGGGGTCGAATACGAGGCCTTCAAGGTAGCCAGCCAGCTGTTCAGATCCGGCAAGGCTGCCGCCCCCTCGGCCAGATGATCCTCCAGCCTGCGCATGTCCTCGCATACATGAGTCAGGATCTGCGACATGCGATCTTCATGCTGCAGCGCAACCAGAATCTGGTCCAGGTTCTGGCGCACATTGCCGTTGAGATCACACAGCACTTGCGAGGCAGAAGTCAGCTCCACCAAGGAGTTGAAAACACTGCCCACCGATTCGTGCAGAACCTGATGAGACACGGTGCCATCTTTGCTGGCTTCGCTCGCCTTGACACGCAGACCCTCGATTTCCTTGAGGATGCCGTCCAACTGTGAAGACAAGTCCTTGTTGAGGTGCTCCGAACGGCCAATCGCCTGGATCAGCTCGTCGGCCACGGCAAAGAAGGACACGAGCAGATCGACCACCGTCGAGCCAGAGGCCAGCAGACACTGATCGATCTGCTGGCGCCAGATGGGGATGACGCCCCGAGCGACTTCGGCCAGGCGCTCATCTCGTACGACGCTGACATGGGTGGACATGCACTTCTCCATCTGACAAACTAGGACAAGATGACTTGATTGGCGCAGGCACACAAGCACCCCGCGCAGCAGCACCGGTCATTTTTGCCAAAAGCCGCACTTGTTTTTGATCGATTTGAGGTGATTTTGCTGGGCTGTAAGCCGCTTCATGGCTGATACCCTAGCGCGCCAGAATCACGGGCGCCAGGCGTGCACCAGCCTTGAAGCCCGCTTCGATCAAGGCTTTGCGCGACGAGAAATCCGTGCTGCTGATGCGGCCCACATCAGGTCTGATGAGAACATCGGCCTGCTTGCACTCGAACTCGCGCAAGGACTTGCCCATGATCTCAAAGGAGCGCAGGATCAACTCGTACATGCCGCCTGTGGCACGCTGGCGGTAAGCGCTCGGATCTTCCGCGCCCACATCCACCGCGACAACCAGGGTGGCGCCATTGGCCCTTGCTGTGCGCACAGGAATCGGGCTGACGAGCCCCCCATCCAGGTACTCCTGATCATCCCGTTCGGCAGGCAGAAAGATGCCGGGAATGCAACACGATGCGCGCACGGCAAAACCCACATCGCCAGTCTTGAACTCCTGCAATTGCCCCGAAGGGAACTGGGTGGCCACTGTGATCAAGGGTGCCATCAAGCCCGTCATGGAGCGGCCACGCACCCCCTTGTTCACGAAGCTCTCCAGTGACTGGCCACTGAGCAAGCCGCGTCGGCCTGAAGCCGTCGGGGCGATCGAATCGATGATGGCACTGTCTTGCACGTCATAGGCCAGCGCTTCCATGTCCCTGCCCGAATACCCTGCCGCCCAGAAGGCGCCGACCAGGGATCCCGCACTGCAACCCACGATCAGATCGGGCTTGACGCCAGCGGCCTCCAGCGCCTTGATCACGCCGATATGCGCAAAGGCTCGGGCCGAACCGCCCCCCAGCACCACGGCCAGCCGGCGGCGCGGGGCTTGTTCAGGGCGAGCCGCCCTCACATTTGCGCTGCCCAGCGCAGCCATCCCGGCCAGGGAACTCATCCATGCTCTGCGATCCATGATCGTGTGCTTCTTTTCTAAGCAAATTCAGCGAAAGCCACCGGCATTGACGCGATCACCCAATTCAGCCTTGAGCTTGTCGAACGCATCTTCAAACCGATTGGCCGGCTCACCTTGACTCAAGTGCGCGACGGTTTCGTTGAGCACGATGATCTCCACCCGACGATTGAGCCGGCGACCGACGTCAGAATCATTGGGGGCAAGCGGTCGGGTCAGACCAAAGCCTGCCGTCTTCATGCGTTCAACGGGCACGCCCAATTGGGACAAGGCCAAAGCCACCGCGTCGGCGCGTTTGAGCGACAGCGCCTGGTTGTAATCGGCTCCGCCCACGCTGTCGGTATGCCCCTCCAGCGCCAACGATTCGGTCGTGCGGGTCATGGCCAGATCGGCCACAAGCCGCAGGTAACCTTCCGCTTCGGGCGACAAGGTATGCGCACCAAAATCAAACATCACGTTGTCGGGCAACCAGATCAACACACCGCGTGACACTTGGGTGACCGCGAGCTTGACGGGCGGCTTCTCAGGTGCGTTCTTGCTGGCACAGGCGCTCAATGCGAGCACGGCACACAATGCCAGGCTGATGGTCCAGCGTTTCATGGGCGTATCTCCGAACGGCGCGGCATCAGCGGCGACCACCAAGGGCATCGCGGATCTGGCGCAGCAGCACGATGTCTTCGCTCGGAGCGGCGGGAGCTGCTGCTGGTGCCGCAGGCTCCTCGGCCTTAAGGCGATTGATCTGCTTGACCATCATGAAAATGATGAAGGCCAGGATGATGAAGTTGACGGCCACGGTGGCGAAGTTGCCATAAGCCAGCATGGGCACGCCGGCCTTGCTCAGATCGGCATAGGTCATGGCGCCTTTGTAGTCGGCCGGCACCTGCCCCAGCAGCAGAAAGTAATTGGAGAAATCGAGGCCGCCCAGGGCCTTGCCCACTACCGGCATGATCAGATCCTTGACCAGCGAATCGACGATCTTGCCGAAGGCGCCACCCACGATCACGCCCACGGCGAGGTCAATCACGTTGCCCTTGACGGCAAATTCCTTGAATTCAGATGCGATGCTCATGACTTTTCCTGATGAAGAGATAGGGTAAAAAATGGAAAGCGGGATCACGTGGCGGGTGAGGTCTTGCCGGTGAGGTCCTGCACCACCGCCAGCAAGCGATGCAATTGAGCGGGCTTGGACAAGACGGCGTCAAAGCCCATCTCCAGCCAGTGGCGCGTACGCGCGGTGTCATCGCTGGCACTGAAGGCCAGGATGGGCGTGCGCGGTTCGGTCAGGTCCACTTCCATGCGACGGATTTCGTGCATGGCGGCCTCGCCGGACATCACGGGCATGTTGATGTCCATGACCACGACATCAAAAGGCTGTTCATCGAGCGCCGACAACCAGGCCCGTACAGCCATCAGGCCGTTTTCTACCAGCGACACGCTGCAGTGCATACGGCCCAGTTCGGCCAGGATCATCAATGCGGTAGAAGGATCATCCTCCACCACCAGCACCCTGGTGCTGCTTGCTGTCCGCGTCATGTGCTCGCGCCTTTCATCTGTCCCACGCACGGTATGCAGTGTGAACATCAGCGCGCCAACCCGCACCCATCCCAGGTGCGGCATCGACCCAGACTTTGGTCTAGGTTGACTCAGTCACCTGGCACCAGCTTGTGCTTCATGGCCAGCACAACAGCCTCGGTGCGGCTATCGACCTGCAGCTTGCTCAAGATGTTGGTGACGTGGAACTTGACGGTGGGCAGCGCAATGCTCATCTGATGGGCCATGTCCTGGTTGCTCATGCCTTGCACCATCAAAGCCAGGATCTGGCGTTCTCGCTGAGTCAGGTCGCCGCCAGGTACATCACGCTGCTGGTTGGCGATCATGGCGTCCGTGACCTCCGGGCCCAGCACACGCCTGCCGGCCTTGACCTGCTGGATCATGGTGATCAGTTCCTGCGCCGATGCTGTCTTGAGCAGGTAGCCACGCGCCCCGGCATGCACGGCACGGCGTACGGCATCGGGGTCCAGCATGCTGCTGAGCACAACGAAGTGCGTATCAGGCATCGTGGGATGCAAGGCCTCGATCACGCCGATGCCATCGAGGTAGGGCATGATCAGGTCCACCAACACGACGTCCGGCTTGCAGCTCGGGATCAGGCGCACGGCTTCGCGGCCATCGCCGGCTTCGCCCACCAGCTTCATGCCACGCTCGCCCTGGATCATGCCCACCAGGCCGGCGCGCACCATGGGGTGATCGTCCACCAGGAAAATGGTGATGTCGGTGGGGACGTCAATCAGCGTCAAAGGGTTCTCCTATCTGTACGCACAGCTCGGTGCCTTGGCCGGGTGCACTGTTGAGGGTCAACTCGGCACCGATTTCGCGTGCACGAGCCTGCATGTTGTCCAGGCCGAAGTGGCCGGGCTTGGCGATGCCCGGATCAAAGCCGGCGCCGTTGTCGTGGATGCACAGCAAGGCGCGGTCAGACCCACGCACCACCCAGCGCACGGCCAGATCGGTGGCCTGGCTGTGGCGCGCCACGTTGGACAAGGCTTCCTGCGCGATGCGGTAGAGCTGCATGCGCGTGGCTTCGCTCAGCCCATCCGTGGGCGCGATGCGGGTGGTCACGCTGATGTCGCTGCGCCCCACCAGGGCATCAACGGCTTGCTTGAGCAGCTCGCCCACGGTGAGACGTTGCAAGGCATCGGGGCGCAGCTCCAGCATGAGCAGGCGCATCTCAGCCAGGGCGCCCTGAGTCAGACGGGCCAGGGCCGTGGCCTTCTCGGCCTGCGCTTGCAGATGGGGTGCGGTTTCTGCCTGCAGGGACCGGGTCAGCGTGCCGGCCATCACATTGGCGGCAAACAGGGTTTGCGACACGGCATCGTGCAGATCACGGGCAATGCGGTTGCGCTCGGCCATCACGGCCATGTCTTTTGATTGCTCGGCCAGTTGCGCATGGCGCATGGCCAGGGCAGTCTGGCTGCCCACAGCGGTCAACAGGCGAATGCGCTCGTCATCGAAGTAGGCGGGCTCTTCGTGGTCCACCCGCATGACGCCCAGCACGCTGTCACGGAACTGCAGCGGCAGGGCCATCCAGGAACGGCTGTGGCGATACAGGGCGGAGGTGCGGGCATCGTCTGTCACCCGGTCCAACAACCAGGACCAGAAGCTGTGCTGCACATTGTTCTCGATCAGCGGCTGGCGCTCGCGTTCGATGCGTTCGTAATGGCCCAGGTTGCCGCGCGACAGGCGCATGCCGGTGAGCTCATCTGCCTGCAAGGCCTTGGATTGACCTTCCTCAGATTCCGGTTCCCCGGTTCGGTAGCCCATCAGCACCACACGGCCATGTTCAGCCAGTTGCTCGCGCGCCCACAGCGATGCACTGCTGTAACTCAAGGTGCGCTCCAGGGCTTGCAGCGCTTCGTTGACCAACTGGTGCATGTCGGTCTGGCGGGCCAGGCCGATGGACAGGTCCTGCAAGGTGCTCAGCTCATGGGTGCGCACCTGCAGGCGATGGGTGAGCGCCTCGTTGAGCGCCTCCAGTTCCTTGCGGCGCTTGCGCATCACCATCACCATGCGCCGCAAGGCCGATGAGAGCAGCAAGGCATCGGCGTTGTGGGCCGTCAGGGGGATGTCCAGCGTGTCGGGCGCCTCTGGGCTACGCAAGGTCTGCGCAGCTTGAACGATGCGGCGCTGCGTCTTCATGGCCTGGTGTGCCACGCCTGCGGCCGCCAAGGCAGACAAGGTACCCGTCAGCCCCATGGCAAGCCAGGTTGGCACGGCCGCAGGGCCTTGCCACCACACCCACGCCGCCGCGCCACCGCTCACCAGCGCACCGGCTGCGCCGACCTGCGTGGCCAGCGCACGACGTCGGATCGTCCGTCGCAGGACGACCAGAGGAAGCAGCAAGCGTGAGGGCATCGGCGCAGAGCGTTTTTAGAACCTGGATCGCGCGTCAGGGTGCTTGATCGCGACTTTGACTGCCTTGATCGGGCAGGCGGGTATAGCGATCAGCCAGCGCCGACAACAAACGTGCGGCCACGTCCTGACCACCAAAGCCCAAGGCAATGGCCAAGCCCAGCGACAAGGCGCCCACAACTGCACCAAAGGCAATGACGATGATGTCAGCCGGCAAACCCGACTGGCGCAAGGCCAGCGCCACCGTGAAAAACAGGATGGCCACACGCGCGGCCTGCGCCCAGGCCCGTGCCTGATGCGTGCCACTGGCCACGATGGACTGCGCGGCCACGGCCGACAGCCACAAGCCCAGCGTCAACACCATCATCGCGGCCACCAGGCGGGCCATGACACCTCCCAGCAGCGTCACGGCATCGGTCAGCACGGCAAAACCCAGCACCTGGCAACCCTGAGTAATAGCCGCCATCACAAAGGCGACCATGACCATGCTGCCCGCCAGCTCGGACAGATCCCGCCCGGCCAGCTTCCAGTTGTCAGGCAGGCCCATTCGAGCCGGCCAGCGGTTGATGCCGGCGCCCGCCAGCACCGTGGTCAGCAGGTTGGCCACCACGCGTCCCATCAGTGCACCCACAGCGATGATCACGGCTGCGGACACCAGCTTGGGGATGAGATCGACCACGGCATCCAGCATGTGGCCGACAGGGCGGGCAATGGCATCCAGGCCCAAGGCCTGAAAGGCGGCGGTCAATGTGGGCAGCAAGATGAAGCCCAACACGACCGAGCCCGCCAGGCTGGCCAGGGTGCGCTCGCCCAGCGCGGTCTGCAGGCCCAGTCGGGCAGCGAATTTTTCAGAGCCAGCAGCCGTCAGCACGCCTTCGACGATCTGGCGCACGATGCGCGCAGCCAGCACGCCCACCCCCAGGATCACGACCGCGCCAAATACATTGGGCACAAAGCCCATGAGCCGCGACATCATCACGTTGACCGGATCGAGCAAGGCTTGCAACTGCAGCGTGCCCAGCAGGGCCGGCAATGCGAACAGCCACACCAGGCCCGAGACAATCTGAGCCAACACCTGGCCCAGGCCAGGCGTCTTCAGACGCGCTTCGAGCCCTGTGCTGCTGACCGCCTTGAGCAAGGCGGCCCGAGACAAACGCGCCGCGATCCACGCTGCCAGCACAATGGCCAAGGCGCCCGCCAACCGAGGCAGGTAAGGCCCCAGGTTGGCCGACAAGGTCTGTTGAAGGGATGTCCACGCGTCCATCTGACTCGCTCCAAATGGGTGTCGGGCCCACCATCGAGCCCGATCGAAGGACGCATCTTACTGACGCACGCGTCCGCAACAGGGGGCAAAGCGCCTCAGCCAGGCAGCTGAATGAGCTTGGCGATCTGGGTAGGTGTTGGCGCAGGCCAGCCGGCTTCCTTGCACACGCGCAGGATGGCTTCGTTGGTATCGAAGTACACCTGCCAGTAATGGTCGGTATGGCAGTACGGGCGCACGGCGATCACGGGACCGACCAGGTTGATGTCCAGCACATTGATTTCTGGCGCAGGGATTTTCTGCACATTGGGAATGTTGGCGACCGCCGCACTGAAACGGGCCTTGGCTTCCTGCACGTCCACACCACCGGCCAGTTGCGCCGTGCGTTCCACGCGACGTGCAGACAAGGCCGAGAAGTTCTGGATGGTGTCACCAAAGATGCGGCCATTGCCCACGATGGTCATCACGTTATCTGGCGTGATCATGGTGGTCCCAAACAGGCCCAGTTCGTGCACGGTACCCGTCACGCCACCGATGGTCACGAAGTCCCCGACCTTGAAGGGCCGCAACACCAGCATGAACGCGCCTGACGCGAAGTTGCCCAGCAGGCCGCTCCAGGCTGCCCCAATGGCCATGCCGGCACCCGCCAGCAAGGCTGCAAACGAGGTGGTCTGGATACCGAAGTAGCCCAGGATGCCCAGCGCCAACGCCACATTGAGCGTGATCGCCACGATGGAGCCCACGTACTTGGTCAGCGTCGGGTCCACATGATTGCGGTTCATCGCCACCTGCATCAGCAAGATGACGCGACCAATCATCCAGCGCCCCACGATCCAGAAAGCCAGGGCAGCCAGGATCTTGATGGCGAGGTCCAACGCCGTGGTGGCCAGGAAGTCTTGAACCGTATGGATGAAATTGGTGGGCATGGTGTTGCTTTCTTAAAAGGTGGCGGACCTTATTGGCCCAACTTCAGGTTGATACCGGTGAAGAAAGCCGCGTCCGTTTTGCGCACGCCAGCACCGGGCTTGCTGTTGTAAGACTCGATCAGACCCACGTTCAGCGACAGGGTGCTGGACATGGCCACACTCAGGCCCACATTGAACTTGGCGAGGTTGCTCTTGCTGCCAGTCAGGCCGGGATACAACTCCAGGCGTTGGTTGAGGGACACGGTGTCCGTCAGCTGATGGCTGGAAGCCTCACCCAGCAGCAGGCCCATGGTGGAGAACTGCTTCTTCGTATCGTCGCCAATGGTCTTGTCATGGCCGTAGCGGGTGATCACCTCGCTCAAACCACCGTACACGTCGAAAGTGTCTTGCTTGGTTTGAACCCAATGGTAGCCCACGCCCGCGCCCAGCAGGGTACGCAAAGACATGTCGGTCACGCGATCGTGCTCGAAACCCAGCTTGCCGAAGCTGAACCATTGCGGCGTCAGGTTGTAGTCGTACTGGCCGGCCAGACCCCACTTGCCCGCCGTCGTGACCTTTTCGCCATTGACGGTGCTCTTGCCTTCGTTGACGTAGCCCGTGGTGCTGAGCTTGTCCTGCTCGGTCAGGCGGGCCATGTCCACATTGAGCAGCAGGTTCTGCGTGCTGCTGTTGCCCGAGGTGGTGCTCAATGCGGCACCCGCCACACCGCGCCACTGACCATCAGCCGGTGTGGCCATCGCCTGGCCACCCATCACACCGGCTGCCGCCACCATCAGAGCTTGCTTCCACATTGTCATTTGCTTGCCTTCTTCTCGACGTTTTTTGAGATGAAGGAGATGCTAAGGAAGCAGCCACCCATGCGCCCCGGCCGGCTGGTGGGGCCGGACCTAGACCAAAGTATGGGCAGCGTGACGAAATGGAGCAAAACAGCCCATCTCGGCCCTGTTAAGGGCCTGGATGTGTACCAATGATGACCCCGGACACGTAAGATCACCCCTATGCGCTCCGAGTCTCAACCTGATCAAGCTCTAGCCACTGGCAGCGACCCGCTAAACCCGTTAAACGAGTTGACGACCCTGCGAGCCCAGGTGGCGCGATACCGTGCCGCGTTCGAGTTGTCAGGACCCGGTCAGGCGCTGGTCGGCTTGAACGGCCGCTTTCTGGAAGTCAACGCCAGCCTGTGCCAGATCCTGGGCTACCCCGCAGCAGACTTGCTGGCCCGGCACTTCAACGACATCACCCACCCCGATGATGTC
>NZ_SCTN01000511.1 GCF_004297345.1 Aquabacterium sp.
GGTCAGTGCCGCGATGTGTGGCAACCGCTTGTTATCGGATGCGCTTGTTCCCGTGCTGGGGCCGGCGGGCCTGAGCCGTTTGAGTCAGGACGTGTTGAAGGTGGCGGGCGCAACGGATGTGCTCATGCTGATTGGCATCAACGATCTGGGTTCGGCATGGACGCCTCGAGCAGACGAGCTGATCAACGGGATGAAGACGGCCATCGGGCAGTTTCGTCAAGCAGGTCTGCGCGTGATCCTGGGCACCTTGATGCCTGCGAAGGGCGCGTCAACGGGTTCGTTCTACCGCACGCTGGGTGACCGTGACATTGGTTTTTTGCACGGGCGAGCATCCGTGGACCGCGTGAGAAACGAGATCAACAGTTGGATTCGCCAGGGCGGGGCGGCCGATGGCGTGGTGGACTTTGATGCGGGCATGCGTGATCCGCAGGCGCCAGCCTATCTTCGCCCTGACTATGACAGCGGCGATCATCTTCATCCCAATGCAAAGGGTTATGAAGCCATGGCGGCTTGTGTCGATCTGAGCCTGTTTCAGTGAGCCGGCCCAGCGTGGCGTTGTTGTTGCCGCCATTGCAGGGGTGACAGGCTCGTCCAGCGCTTGAAGGCCCGTGTGAAGGCGCTTTGCTCGGAGTAGCCCAGCAGGGTGCTCACTTCGGCCAGCGTGAGTCGCTCGTCACGCAGGTGCAGCTCGGCCAGTTGCTGCAAGGCTGTTTCGCGCAGGTCCCTGAAGTTCAGGCCTTGTTCGGCCAGACGACGGTAGTACACGCGTGGTGAGAGGCGCAACTCATGGGCCACATGCTCCAGTTCGGGCATGCCTTGTGGCGCCATGTGGGCCACCACACGCTTGGTCATGTCACCCAGATCGCCAGATTGAGGCAACTGCGCCATGGCGGCGTCCACCTGTTCTTCCATCAACTTCAGCAAGGTGGGATCAGGCCGACGCAAGGGCGTGGCCAGCGTTTCCAGAGGGATCACCAGGCGGGTGATGGGCTGTGCAAAGCGTACAGGGCAGCCGAAGTAGCGGGTATAGGGGCGAGCGTCATCCGGTGGCGGGTTCACGAAATCCACGGCGGTCAACGGCAGGTTCTGGCCGCACAGGTCGCGACCGAACTGCACGATGCTCGTGATGCCCGTTTCGTCAAACAGGGCGCCGGGTTTGCCGCGCGCGATGCCCCAGCGCAGTTCGAGTTGCCCATCGACCAGGGCATGCTCGATCGGGTTGATGTCATGCACTAGGCGGTGGTAGCGCTGGATGCGCATCAGTGCCGCCCCCAGGTTCTCGCAAGCCAGCAGCACGTAGCCCAGGGCGCCGAGTTGAGCCGGTTGCACGGCCTGGCCCAGGTGCAGGCCCAGCAGCGGATCCTGCAAGCGCTCGGCAACCCTTAGCAGCAGCAGGCAATAGTCTTGCGCGGGCATGCGGCCCAGATGCGGCATGTCGTCCAGCTTGTAGCGTTCGGGGATCAGCTCGTTTGGCGCCACACCCTTAGCTTGCAGATAGCTGGCCAGCACCCGCAGAAAGGTCAGGGGGACCATGCCTTGAATCGCGTCCCGCTCGTACAACCTGGTGGGCAAGGGGCGGGTAGAGCTGGCGGTGGCGGGATGGCGCATGGATGAAATTGTTAAAAACATGGCCGATGGCGTCAAGACAGGTCAACCCTGGGCTCGCTATGCTTGGCATCAGATCAGGAGCGTCCATGAGTCAGACCACGAGCACCAAGAGCATCTTCATCACGGGGGCCGCCGCCGGCATTGGCCGTGCCATTGCCGAGCGCTTTGCCAAGGCCGGCTGGTTCGTCGGCTTGTATGACGTGGATGAGGCCGGCGTGCAGTCTTTGCTGGTGCATCTTGGGGGCAGCGCTTATGGGCATGCAGGCAGGCTGGACGTCAGTAATACCGATGACTGGGCCCACCAGCTGGAGGCGTTCTTCAAAGCTGCCGGCGGGCGTCTGGATGTGCTGGTCAATAACGCTGGCGTGTCGGTGACGAATTACTTCGAAGAGGCGGAGCTGATCCGCCATCACCGCCTGATCGACATCAACCTCAAAGGCGTGGTCAACGGCTGCCATCTGGCGCTGCCTTATCTGCGCCGCACGCCGCAGGCCCGCGTGGTCAACCTGTGTTCGGCATCGGCCTTGTATGGTCAGCCCATGTTGTCGACCTACTCGGCCACCAAGGCGGCCGTGCGCAGCTTCACCGAGGCGCTGGACATCGAGTGGCAACGCTTCGACATCCGCGTGGTCGATGTGCTGCCGCTGTTCGTCAACACGGCCATGGTGGCCAACGACGTGAGCAAGATGAAGACGGTGCAGACGCTGGGCGTGCGCCTGTCGGCCGATGACATCGCAGCGAGTATCTGGCGTCTGGCCCGGAGCTCGCCAGGCAGCCTGCCTGTTCACACCCCGGTGGGCATGCAGACCAAGCTGTTCTACCTGCTGTCGAAGCTGTCGCCGGACTGGATGAACCGCCTGGTCACCGCCCGCATGGCCGGCCACTGAAGACGCGCTCCTTTCCCATCCTTTAGCGAGTTCCCATGACCTTGACTTCGACGCCCATGCCGGCAGGCATGAAGGCGCTGGCCGACTTCGACCATGCGCGTGTCTCCACCAGTCCGCAAGTGCGCTTGCAGGAGGTGCGCCAGCGCGCCCAGGCACTGCACGAGCGCATGATGGCCGAGCCCGAGGTGCTGTTCTATCGCAGCTTCGACCTCATCCGCGCGCCTTATCCGACTTACTACGCCTTCTCCGGCGTGTTCGCGCACCGCGGGTTCAAGTTCCCCTTGATCCACCTGTTCAACAAGCTGTTCGTGGTGCAGTACCGCGATCACGACAAGGTACTGCGCACCTTGATGCTCTCGCCGACAGACCACGAGGCCAACCGCGAAACGCCTTTCTTCAAGCGGCTTGCTCAGGGCGTGCCGCGCAGCCTGATCAATGTGGTGGCACCGCAGTACAACACTGTGGAAGGTGCGTTGGCCGAGTGCGGCATCACGCCCGATCAGGTCGACTACATCAGCTACGACCACCTGCACACCCATGACGTGCGCAAGTGGTTGGGCTCGAAGGGCAAGCCTGGTTATTTCCCCAAGGCCAGGTTGCTGGTGCATCGTCAGGAATGGGCGTCCACGCAAGCCCTGCTGCCCATCCAGGCCGACTGGTACTGCCCGAACGGCATCGACGGCATCGCCCCGGACCGTGTCATCACCTTTGACAGCAGCCTCAGCTTGGGCCCGGGCCTGGCCTTGATCCACACTCCCGGCCATACCGAAGGCAATCACTCGATGGCCGCGCGTGTGCCCGATGGCATCCGCGTGACCAGCGAGAACGGCGTGGGCGTTGATGCCTACGAGCCGATGAATTCGCGCATCGATGCGGTCAGGCAGTATGCACAGCGAACGGGTGTCGAGGTCATCCTCAATGGCAACACGCTGGAGGGCAGCAACGACCAGTACATCTCCATGGTGCTGGAAAAGACCCTGGCCGGGCGTTCTGCCAATCCTGCGTATCCCAACTGCGCCACGTCCAGTGAGCGCACGCCTTTCTGGGCGTTCCCGGGTGATGTGGCCAGCCACTTGTTTGGCGAGGCGCACTTCGGGCAGGTTCAGAAACAGACAAAGTGAGTGCCAGCATGAACGAGCGTGAATTGACTGTACTGGTCACCGGTGGTTGCGGCTTTCTGGGGCAGGCACTGGTTAGCCAGATACTGGCCCGCACGGCATGGGCTGTGCGCGTGCTGGCCTTGCCCAACGAACGTGTGCCTGAAGCCTGGGGTGCGCGCGTGCAGATCTTGCGCGGTGACATCACCAACCCTGGTGATGTGGGCAGGGCTGCAGCGGGTTGCTCGCACATCTTTCACCTGGCTGCGCTCGTGGGCGATGCCGGCAGCTACGCGGCGCATGACCGTGTCACCGTGGGCGGCACGGCCCATGTGTTCGAGGCGGCCTTGCGTCACCGGTCGATCGTGGTGTTGACCACCAGCATCTGCTCGTACGGCGATGCGATTCAGCGTGGCGCGTGCGCAGAAGAGGCTCTGCCGGGCAAGCCGCAAGGGCCTTACGGCAAGGCCAAACAAGGCCAGGAGAGGCTGGCCTGGCGTTTCAAGGCACAGGGTGGTCGGGTGTGCATCGTGCGACCGGCCAATATCGTGGGGCCAGGATCCGGCCCGTGGTTGCTGGATGCGGCCCATGCCTTGCGCCAGGGCTTGCCCGCGCTCATTGGCGGGGGCCACGGCCATGCCGCACTCACGGTGGTCGACAACGTGGCGGACTTCATGCTGCTGGCCGCGCAAACGCCCGCCGCCTATGGGCAGGCCTTCAACATCGAAGACGACTTGCCCGTGACCTGGCAGCGCTACTTCAATGACCTGGCCACGCTGATGAAGGCGCCGCTGCCGCGTTCGATCCCGCGCTGGGCGGCGTACCTCGGGGCCAGTGTGGTCGAGCCGCTGTTCCGGCGCTTCTTCCAGCGCCAGCGCCCGCCGGTCACGCGCGAGGCACTCAACCTCATCGCGTGGGACAGCCACTTCCCGACCGCCAAGGCACGTGCCCTGGGCTGGGCACCGAAGGTGTCTTATGAGCAGATGTTGCAGGCCCTGGGCCAGGACATCCAGGCGCGCGGCCTGTAAGGCGCAGGCAGGGCAGACCTCAGTTGGCTGACGCGATGCTGATCAGCCTTCGTCGCGCGGCATCAGGCAATGGCCGCGTGCTTGCGCGACGGGGCGCTGCGGATCGTCCTGCCAGATCGACACCTGAACCAGTGCCACGCGGTTGCCCTGGCGCACGGTCGTGCCTTGCACGAAGGTGTCCGCCGGCTTGGCCGAGCGCATGTAGGCGATCGCGAAATCGATGCCGCGTGGTACGCCCTTGATGGCCGGGTTGGTGTTGGTCAGGTGCAGGATCATGGCCGTCTCGCCAAAGCCGGCCAGCACGCCGCCATGCAGTGCCGGCAGCACGGGATTGCCGATCAGCTCGCGCTTGAACGGCAGGCGGAAGATGGGGCCCGCGTCGATCTGCATCTGCTGGTGGATGTCGAGGAAGTCCACATACGGTGAGCGGCCGGGCGGCAGGGCCAGCGATTCAGGCACATCCGCGCGCTGGCTGATGAACACGGGGCTGGGCTCGATACTGGCTGGTGAGCTCAGGCTGGCAGCGGCTTGCGTGGGCGTCAGTGCCGCTTTGGCATCGGCACCGGCGGGGGCTGCTGCGGCCATGTCTTTGCGGCGGGTGTTGGCCGTGGCGCGCATGAAGGTCGCGTTCACGGTGGCCACGGGCTCGTCCTGACCGATCTGGAACACCTGGCCGCGCACAAAGCCGATGCTGCGCGACAGGCGGTAGCACTCGGCCTTGCACACCAGTTCGGTGTTGGCCATGGCCGGGCGCAGGTAGTCCATGCGCAGGTCCAGCGTGGCGATCGGTTCGGGCGTGTCCATCGCGGCACCCACGGCCAGGCCGCAGGCGGTATCGGCCAGCACGCTCAGGCAGCCGGTGTGGATCATCTGCAGTTCCGAGTCACCGGTCCAGGTGTCGCGGGCGGGCTGGTACAGGCTCACCGTGCCCTTGCCCAGCTCGGTCACCTTCATGCCCGATGCAACGGCGTAAGGAATGCCAGCGATGAAGGCGTCGGCCCAGGTGCTGCGGCTGTCGCCGGAAAAAATACTCATGATGCGAAAACCTGAAGAAGGCGAGGTGGACTAAGGACGAGGGACTAGGTGAAAACACTGAGAATCGTTATTGTCCACAACTTTTCAGGCGACCTGGAACTGCCCCACGGTCTGGACAAGTGCATTGGTCTCCTGGCGCACGGCGTCCACGGTCGCGGCTGACTCTTCGGCCAGGGCGGCGTTCTGCTGTGTGGCCTGGTCCAGCTGGCTCATGGCCTGGTCGATCAGGCTGATGCCGCTGGCCTGCTCGACCAGCGAGCCGTTGACCTCGGAGATCAGCCCAGAGACCTGTCGCACGGCCGATACGACCTCGCTCATGGTCTGCCCGGCCTGCGTCACCAGGTGCGAGCCCGATTCCACCTTGTCCACCGAATCGCGGATCAGCGTGGCGATTTCCTTGGCGGCCGAGGCGCTGCGTTGCGCCAGGGTGCGCACCTCGCCGGCCACGACGGCAAAACCGCGGCCTTGCTCGCCAGCGCGGGCGGCTTCCACGGCGGCATTGAGCGCCAGGATATTGGTCTGGAAGGCGATGCCGTCGATCACGCTGATGATGTCCGAGATCTTCTTGGACGACTGCAGGATCTGCGACATGCTGGAGACCACCTCGTCCACGGTCTGCCCGCCTTGTGCGGCAATCTGCGCGGCCGATGAGGCTTGGTGATCGGCCGTCTGGGCGTTCTGCACGCTCTGCTGCACGGCGGCCGTCAGTTGCACCACGCTGGAGGCGGTCTGCTGGATGGTCGAGGCTTGTTGCTCGGTGCGCTGAGACAGGTCGCCATGGCCGGTGGCCACTTCGTCCATGCTGTGGGCCACGGCTTGCGAGCGCTGGCGCACGTCGCCCACCACCCTGGCCAGGCCGTCCTTCATGTCGGACAAGGCCTGCATCAACTGGCCCATCTCATCGTCGGAATGCACCGCCACCGGGCTGGCCAGATCGCCAGCCTGGATACGGCGTGCCGTCTGCAGCGCTTCGCCCAACGGCGCCAACGTAGCCTGGCGAATCAGCCAGAACGCGGCGCACAAGGCTGCAATGCCCAGCAGGTTGGTCGCGATCACGATCATCTTGACCACCTCGACCGCCCTTTGCACCATCGGGCCGAACTGGTTGGAGTTCTGCAGCACCTGGGCCATGTCGGGCTGGATTTGCTGGATCAGCTCGGGCGTGACCGGGCCGCTGGCGGCTTCAATCAGGCCGCGCAGGTGCGCCAGATCCTTCATGTCCTTGTGCGGCACATCGATCACATCGCCAAAGCCGATGAGCCTAAACGCCCATTGCTCGACCGTGAACAGTTCGTAGTCCACATGTGCGGCGATGTCGTCCGCCTTTTTGATGGAGGTCAGCAAGGCTTCGCGGGTGAGGGGGCGTGCGGCCGGTGCCACGGTCGCCATCTCCAGATCGTGTGCCATGGTGACCACCACCGCCATGTGCTCGCGCTCCAGGTAATGGAACAAGGCGCTCTTGCTCAGCAAGCGGATCCCCAGCAGCACGACCAACGACACGGCCAGGACCGTGCACAAGCCGCCTACAAACTTCTGTCTCAATGTCAAACGTCCACCCATGACTCGTTCCATTCGGAAATGTCCACGTGGTGGTTTATCGGACGTTCTCCCTGATTCTTCAGGGGTGTTTGCGCATCATGGGCGCCTCAAGGGCGTGGATCAAGGGCGCGGGATCAGGTGCACGGCCAGGCCGGTGTGCGTCACGGCGATGTCCTTGACCTGGTAGCCCAGGCGGTCAGCCGTGCGCAGGTCTTCCGGTTTGAGTTGGTGAACCGGGTAGTCGTTGAGCGTTTCTTCTACCAGCTTGGCGCCCAGGTTGCTCAGCGCGCGCTGGTACACAGGCGGCAGGCCCTCCACGGCCACTTGCTCGATGCGGGGTTCGTTCAGGCGCAAGGTCAGGTCCTTGGGCTCGAAGCGCAGGCCAAAGCTCAGCGTCACCTTGCCCTTGTATTCCTGCCCCATGAGCAACTCCCTGGCCGTCAGGTCCACACTGGCGGACACCCGGTTTTTCTCCTCCTGCAGATCCAGCGTGGGCAGGGCGGCCGTCACGTCCAGCAGCTTCATGAGCCGCTTGGTAGTCGGGAACTGTTTGCCCAGCTTGGTCAGCAGCTCTTCCCGGGAGATCTCGACCGTGCGCGGGCCCAGCAGCGAGGCGCAAGCGGCCAGCATCACCGGGATGGCCATCGCCATGAGTGCGGTGCGGCGGCGCAGGCCTGGTGTTGGAGGGGGGGCGCGACGGATGGATGGTGACGGCATGTTGGCGTTTGGGAATGGTGCGGGGTGCCTTGTAGCGCAGCAGCGCAATGGCCATGTTGGAGCATGAAGTATGCGCGTTGCCATCGGGCTTCATTCAGGGCAAAGCGTTGGCGCGGGCGGGTATGCTGGTGCATCCCGGATGATGTGCGCCCTGTTGCATGAACAACTTGCCTGCCCCTGGCATCGAGCCCTCTGACCTCGCGCAAACCCAGCAAGAGGCGCAAGCCGCCTTTGCCATGGGTGTGGCGCAGCAAAGCGCCGGGCAGGTTCAAGCCGCCATGGCGAGTTTTCATCGCGCCTTGGTTTTACAGCCAGACATGGCCGAAGCCTGGTCCAACCTGGGCATGCTGCTGGAAGACTCACAGCAGTGGGACGAGGCCGCATCGGCGTATCAACAAGCCTTGCAGCACGCACCCGCGCTGTTTGCTGCCTGGCTGAACCTGGCCACTTTGCAGGCACAGCGCCTTCAGTTCGATCAAGCCGAAGCCAGCTTCCAGCGTGCCATCCAGTTGCAGCCTGAAGATCCGGCCGTGTGGTCCAACCTGGGCGCCATGCTGACCTGCATGCGCCGTGAGGATGATGCCCTGGCCTGTCTGCAGCAAGCCTTGCAACTGGATCCTGGTTATGACAAGGCCCGCTTCAACCTCGGTTATCTGTTGATGCGCCAAGGGCACCTGCGCGAAGGTTGGTTGTGCAATGAAAGCCGCCCCTTCCCTCATGAGTTGCAAGCCAAGCTCGGCATCACCCGCTGGATGGGCGATGCGCTGCAAGGCCGATCGATCCTGATCGCGCCGGATGCGGCGCACGGGGATCTCATCCACATGGTGCGCTATGTGCCTGTGCTCAAGGCCTTGGGCGCAGGCCGTATCGGCATCTGGGGGCAGCCCGCCTTGAAGCGCTTGTTGCGCGAAGTAGATGGCCTGGATGACTACTTCGCGCTTGATGAACCTTTTGCCCCGGCTGCATGGGATTGCTGGGTGCCTTTGATGAGCTTGCCTTATGTCTGTGGCACCACGCTCGACACGATCCCGGCGCACCTGCCTTATTTGCACGCGGACCCGGTGCGGGTGGCGGCACGGGCGGCGCAAGGCATGGTGCCGAGCGCTCACGCAGACGTTGAGCATGCCAGGCCCGCGTTGCGCGTTGGCCTGGTGTGGCGCGGCAACCCGGCGCATGAAAACGATGCGCAGCGCTCATTGCCCTCACTGGTGAGCCTGGCGCCTTTGTGGCGCGTGCCGGGTGTGCGCTTCTTCAGCCTGCAAAGCGGTGCGGGCAGTGAAGAGGCCTTGTCACCACCCGCCGATCAGCCTCTGGAAGCCTTGGCCGAGCCGCTGGGCGATTTCCATGAGACGGCCGCAGTGGTGCGCAACCTGGATCTGGTGATTGGCGTGGACACGTCGATGGTCCATCTGGCCGGCGCCTTGGGCCAAGCCGTGTGGGTGCTGCTCAGCGACTACAAGACCGATTGGCGCTGGATGGACGATCGCGCTGATTCCCCTTGGTACCCCGGCGTGATGCGCCTGTTCCGCCAGGATGCGGTCGGACCGCAGGCCGGGCAGTGGGCGCCTGTCATTGAGCGCGTGGCTCAGGCCTTGTCCGAGCTGGCCGCGTCGGGTGTATCGCCCGCAGGTGAGGCGCGCTGAGCATTCTGGGTCGCTGCATAGGTCTGCAGGCTCATCACGTTCACGCCGCGTGTTCTGGCTCGCCGTGCCAGCTTGAGCAAGGCGGCATCCTTGCTGAACAACCAGGTGGCGCCCACGTGCAGCGCCAGATCGATGAAGACCTGATCGTCCGGGTCCTTGCAGCGGAACGGGCCGCGCGGTGGTTCGTCCACGAACTCGGCATGCTGGAACACCGTCAGTGTCAGCATCGGGTCAGGTAACCAGGCCTTGAGGTAGCTGCGCGGCCAGACCTGATGCCATTCCTGCTCCATTGAGGGGGAGGCGATCCAGCGCATGCGGCCTTCCAGGATGGCTTGCGCGATGGGGTGCGCTGTGGGGTCCTTGAACACGCGCCAGTCCAGCAGCGCGTTGGTATCGAGGATGACGATGGGCAGCGTGGATGCCGGCGTCTCGGCCCGCACCGGGGGCGCGTCACTCATGCTGCACTGGCGATCACGCCACCACCCAGGCACACGTCGCCCTGATACAGAACCGCCGATTGCCCCGGCGTGACGGCCCACTGCGCATCCGGGAAGCGCAGGCTGATCGTCTTCACGTCAGCGGCGTCTACCGAGCAAGGCGCATCGGCCTGGCGATAGCGTGTCTTGGCGCCCACGCCTTGCGCGCCAAGGGCAGGGCCTCTGCCATCGACCCAGCTCAGGTCATCGGCCACGAGCGTGTGTTGCAGCAACCAGGGGTGATCGTGGCCTTGCACCACATACAGGGTGTTGGTGGCCATGTCCTTGCGGGCCACGAACCAGGGGTCGTGCTCGCCACCACCGCGCGGGGCGCCTTTTTCTTTCACGCCACCAATGCCAATGCCTTTGCGCTGGCCCAGGGTGTAAAAACTCAGGCCCACATGCTCGCCCAGCTTGCGGCCCCGGTCGTCCTTGATCAGGCCGGGCTCGTTGGCCAGGTAGCGGTTGAGGAACTCGCGGAAGGGGCGCTCGCCGATGAAGCAGATGCCGGTCGAGTCCTTCTTCTTGGCATTGGGCAGCTTGATCTCGGCGGCGATGCGGCGCACCTCCGTCTTGGGCAGTTCACCCACGGGGAACATCGTTTTGCTCAACTGCGCCTGGTTCAGTCGGTGTAGGAAGTAGCTCTGGTCCTTGAGCGGGTCCAGGCCTTTGAGCAACTCGAAGCGTTGGCCGTTGTCATAGGCTGCAT
>NZ_SCTN01000066.1 GCF_004297345.1 Aquabacterium sp.
GGCATGTCTCTAGCCCATGTCCGGAAAAGCCATTTTTAATGGTGTTTTTTTGCGCGCTTTGCATTCCTTCACAGATTTTTAACGTTAGACAGAAATGACTTTTTCGCAGCACTTCCCGCACCATCGCCCGCGTCGTTTGCGCAAGGATGAGTTCTCGCGCAGGCTGGTGCGTGAGCACACGCTCACATCTGCCGATCTGATCTACCCTGTGTTCGTGTTGGACCAGGACGACGGCAGCCAGGCCGTCTCCTCCATGCCCGGCGTGTCGCGTCTAGGCCGTGGGCCGCTGTTCGCAGCAGCCGAGCGCTGCGTCGAATTGGGCGTGCCCGTACTGGCCCTGTTCCCCGTGATCGACAGCAGCCTGAAAACCCCCGATGGCCGCGAAGCGCTGAACCCCGAAGGCCTGGTGCCACGCACCGTGCGCGAACTGAAAAAGCGCTTCCCTGAACTGGGTGTGATGACCGACGTGGCGCTGGACCCGTTCACCAGCCACGGCCAGGATGGCCTGCTGGATGACACCGGCTACATCCTCAACGACGAGACCGTGGCCGTACTGACGCGCCAGGCCCTGGTTCAGGCCGAAGCCGGCGTGGACATCGTCGCCCCGAGCGACATGATGGATGGTCGCATCGGCGCCATCCGCAACGCATTCGAATCGCAAGGCCTGATCTACACCCGCATCATGGCCTACAGCGCCAAGTACGCCAGCGCGTTTTACGGCCCGTTCCGTGATGCCGTGGGCTCGGCTGCCAACCTGGGCAAGAGCAACAAGAAGGTCTACCAGATGGACCCGGCCAATACCGATGAGGCCTTGCGCGAAGTGGCCATGGACATCGCCGAGGGTGCGGACATGGTCATGGTCAAGCCCGGCATGCCTTATCTGGACATCGTGCGGCGCGTGAAAGATGAATTCCGCGTACCGACCTTTGCCTATCAGGTGAGCGGCGAGTACGCCATGATCAAGGCCGCAGCCCAGAACGGCTGGCTGGACCATGACGCCACGATGATGGAAGCGCTGCTCGCCTTCAAGCGCGCCGGCGCCGATGGCGTGCTGACCTACTTCGCGCTGGACGCGGCAGAAAAGCTGCGCGGCTGATCTCGGCTGATGCACAGCGGGGCGCACCCATGCCCGGTGCGCCCGTCCAAATCGCATAAGCTCTCGGCTGGAGACGCGGGAGCCCGTAGTGCGCTTTTTCCTGATCAACGACAACTTCATCGAACTGCCCGAGTGGCCCAAGGCCTTGCCGGCCCACGGTTTCCTGTGGGTGACGACCAGCCGGCGCGTGTTCGAAGTGCAATTGCCCCAGGTACAACAGCACCTGCATCGCCTGGCCGGCGGCACCCTGGTGGACCTGCACATTTCCGACCTGCTCAACCCGCAACTGCCCTCGCAGTACGACTACACCTCGTGGTACGACCTGCTGGTGTTCCGGCGACTGGCTGCGGGCCACGGCACCGAGCGGCTGTTCCTGGACGAGGAGCGCGGCACGGCCTCCAGCGCCAGGCAAGCCATGGCGGCCATCGACACCAGCCCGGTGGGCTTTGCGCTGTTCGACCGCGTGCTGCTGACTGTGCACCCAGCCGACTGCTCGGTGCGCGATTTCTTCGAAGCCCGCCTGAGCCAGATGATCCCGCACGCGCCTCGGCATGATCAGCGCCAGCAGGATCTGCACGATGTGGCCGCGCTGGCGCAAGGCCCCAGCTACGCGAGCGCAGCGGCGCAAACTGGCCGCACGGGCGACGATGCCCAGACCGATGACAACGCCCTGCCCCCGGCTGCCGCGCACGAGCCCGGCCAGGATGGCGCGCCCGGCATGCGCCATGAAGGCCGTGGCAGCACATCACGCCTGCCGCCCAACCCGGCCGACCTGATGCTGCGCATCGTCAACCACATGGTGGACAGCTACCTGGATCTGCGCCGCCTGCTGACCAAGCAGTTCGGCTACCTGCAGCAAGAGCTGCTCAGCAACCGCAACCAGTTCACCAACTGGCAGGCGCTGCTGGACTCGCGCAACACCCTGCACATGCTGGAAGACACCTGCGAAGACCAGCGCAGTGCCGTGCAGGAATGGATCGATGCGCTGGAAGAATGGCCCATGCCCGCAGAAGCGCAGGCGGCACGCGAACGCGAGCTGCTGAGGGTGCGCTCACGCGATGTACAGGAGCACATCGAGCGCGTGCTGGGGCATGTGCGCCGGCTGGAGAACTCCGCCGAAAGCGCGGTGCAGATGCACTTCTCGGCGCAGGGCAGCCGCACCAACGACATCATGCGCACGCTGACGGTGCTGACGGCCGTGTTCCTGCCGCTGAACCTGATCACCGGGGTCTTCGGCATGAACTTCGATGCCCTGCCGCTGATCCATGCCAAAGTCGGCTTCTGGATCGCCATGGCCCTGATGGGCGCCGTGGTCGTGGGTCTGGTCTGGTGGTTCAGACGCCAGCGTTATCTGGGCGACTGACAGGCAGGCCCGCGCTGGCCGTCTACCGACCGGCCGGGTCAGCCCCGGCTGCGCATCACCTCGCGGGCCAGGCACAGGTCATCCCAGGCCAGGGCCTTGTCGGCAGGGCTGCGCAGCAGATAGGCCGGGTGATACGTGACGATCACCGGCACACCCGCCACCTCATGCACCTTGCCGCGCAGCTTGCCGATCGGTTCGCTGGACTTGAGCAGGGACTGCACAGCGAAACGCCCCATGGCCAGGATCACCTTGGGCTTGACCAGTTCGATCTGACGCGTCAGGAAGGGCTCGCACTGCGCGACCTCCTGCGGTTGCGGATTGCGGTTGGCGGGCGGACGGCACTTGAGCACATTGGCGATGAAGACCTGCTGAACCGCATCGGCCTCGGAACGGGTCAAGGCCAGCGCGGCCAGCATGCGGTCCAGCAATTGGCCGGCGCGGCCCACAAAGGGCTCGCCTTGCTTGTCTTCCTGCTCGCCCGGCGCTTCGCCAACGATCATCCATTGCGCCTGTTCGTGGCCCACGCCAAACACCGGCTGCGTGCGGCTATGGCACAAGCTGCAGGCCTGGCAGCCGGCCACGGCTTCGCGCAGGGCGGGCCAGCCCATGGTCTCGACACCCACGGGGCGGGGGCCCAGCGGCACCTCAACCGGCTTGGCTGCGGGGGCGGATGGCGAGGCAGGTGCACGAGACGCAGGGCGACTGCTTGGTGCGACCGCACTCTGGGGTGCAGCAACGGCTGGCGACGCGCGCTGGATATCAGCTGGCGCCGCGGCACCGACCTGCGCGACGACCGCCGAGGCGGCCTGCACAAATTGACCGTCAGGGCGATCGGCCGCCACCGTGGAAGCTGGCACCGGCTGGGCAGACTCCGCCTGCACGGGCTCCTCGGGCCAGAACGGCGGGATGCCCATCTCGCGCAACATGGCGCGCTGGGTGTCACTCCAGCGCATGGCTGGCTCCGTTGAGCATGTCAACCTCACGCTTCATCACCAGGGCGTCTTCACGGCCCTGGGCTGCGGGATAGTAGTTCTTGCGCACACCCACTTCGACGAAGCCTTCACGGCGGTACAAGGCACGGGCCGGTTCGTTACTCGGGCGCACTTCCAGCCACAGCAAAGGCGCTTGCCGCTGGCGGCAACGGTCGTATAGCACCGCCAGGATGCTGCGCGCCACGCCCTGGCCGTGCAGTTCGCGGGCCACGGCGATGTTGAGCAGGTGCACTTCGTCCACCCCGTCCATGGCCACGCACACGGCCACCACGCGACCTGAATCGGCCTCGCAGCGCACGCGCACCCAGTAGCCGGCCCGCATGGACGAGCGGTAGTTGTCATCACTCCAGGCGTGCACGGGATGCAGGCAGGCCTCACGCTCCATGGCCATCACGGCCGGGATATCGGCCTCGGTCATGGGGCGGTCAACAAAACGGGTCTGCAAGGTCGGCATGGCAAAAATGGAGCGAGGGCAGGATCATGCCCCGGAAATGGCCCCGGATGTGCCCCCATGCACGGCCGCTTTTACAGCCACCCGCTCAGCCGTGGTCTGGGCCACCTTGTCGCGCACGTACAAAGGCAGGGCCAGGGCGGCGTCCAGCGTCTCGCCGCGTTGCCAGGCGCGTTGGGCCAGGGCCACCAGGGCGTGCCCGCCCGGCACAGCGGGATCAGAAATGGCCGCAGCCGTTTCAGGGGGCAAGGCGGCGACCAATACACGCAGTTGCTCGGGATAAACACGCACAGCGTTACCGGCCCAGCGGACCGGCGCCTGCAGCACGCCATCGGCCGCCCAACGGTTCGCCGGCTCGGTCAGAGGCCACAAGGCCGGGGCACATTCCTGCTGCCAGTCATGCCCATCCCAGCGGTAGGCCGCCACGTAGAGCTCGTCCATGCGGGCGTCTTGCAACACCCAGATCACATCGCCTGCGGACCAGGCATCCGGCGAACGCTGGCGGGCATGCTCCGCCACAGTCATCAGCGTATCGAGCGCGATCACGGGCTTGTTCAAAGCCAGGGCAAGGCCCTGCGTGACCGAGCAGGCCGTACGCAACCCGGTGAAGGCGCCAGGGCCTCGGCCAAATGCAATGGCATCCACATCCGCCCAGGCGCATCCGACCTCGGTCAGCAAACCGTTGAGCGCAGGCAATAGGCTGGCAGAGGCTTGGGCACCACCAGGCAGATCCAGGGCGTGCACACGGCCACCGGCGCTGAGCGCGGCATGGATGCGGTCGGTGGCGGTATCGAGCGCCAGCAGAACCGGCGCAGCAGAATCAGGCAAAGGCATGGGCTCAAGTGTACAGAGTGCCCCGCTCAGGCTTCTATGATCGCGCCATGCACCTCTGCCTCCCCGCCTCCAGTTTCCCGACTTCCCTGCCCCTGGCCGCCCCGAACGGGATGGGCCGATACCGCAGGCTGCGTGCGGGCGAGCCTGGCAGGCACCGCAGCGCGCCGTTGAGGCTGGCACTGACCGCGCTGGGCGCCACGCTGATCGCGGCTACCGCGCAGGCTGCTTTGCCCAGCGCAGTGATGACGGCCCTTGAAGCTGCCAACGTACCGCCGGAGGCCGTCTCCATGCTGGTGTTACCGGTGGAGGGCTCGACCGCGCCGCGCCTGGAGCACGAGGCGCAAGCCGTACGCCAGATCGCC
>NZ_SCTN01000512.1 GCF_004297345.1 Aquabacterium sp.
AGTCTCAATCGGTATGAAGCCGGTGACTCGTGGCCAGGCGCGAGGGAGATTCGATTGTTGTGTGAGTCCCTGGGCCTTACTTCTCAGTGGCTCTTGTTTGGGGATCTTGGGATGTCTGGTGAGTCAAAGGACGAACAGGCTTTGCTCAAGGCACTCAAGGGCGTGTTGCTGGCCACTATGGCTCAACAAGCTGATAGCCCCCTCTCTTCGCCGCAGTACATGCAGTGGAGCGCGGAACAGCTGAGAGCGAAGCGAATCAGCGAAGCGCGGAAACCATGAATCCTTCAAAAACGGTGGAATCCTTCAAAAACGGTTGACGCATGGCTGAACTGCACCCATAATTCCTTCTAATCCGGTGATTTCCACCGATTTTGAAGGAAAAGCAGTGAGCACACTTGGACAGAAACCATCCACGCTGACCCCTGATCAGTCTCGCGCAGCGCGTCGCGAACTGGCCATGTCTCAAAAAGAACTGATCGCCGAAACTGGCGTTCAGGCCTACAAGCTGAAGCAGTTCGAGGCGGGCA
This sequence comes from Aquabacterium sp., assembly GCF_004297345.1. GTDB lineage: Bacteria > Pseudomonadota > Gammaproteobacteria > Burkholderiales > Burkholderiaceae_C > Aquabacterium. The sequence goes on from NZ_SCTN01000512.1 coordinate 528, forward strand.
ATTTCCGCCCAGACGGCGCGACACTCAAAAAGCTTCGAGACTATTTCGAAAGCAAAGGCGTCAATTTCGATGAGATCGATGCCCACCTGACATCTGGCGCGGTTGCTACGCCCACTGGTGATCAGACCGGCAAGACGGGTTACACAAACGCCCCTCGCCCCGGATTCTTCATCTCAAGCGACTTGCCTGAAGCTGTCATCGAGCAACTCCTGGCTGAAATGGAAGCGTCTGACGATCGCATCGCCGAACTCGTCAAGACATCCGTCAAGAGCGGCTTGATGGGCGGTATGACCGATGAGACTGAGCGAGACATTCGCGAGCTCTTCGGGCACCTGGCGGCAAACCATCTTCGGTTCCGCTGCCTTCAAGGGCGCAACATCATTGCCCCAACTCGCGACGAAGCGAAGACGGTCGGCGATCACCTCTCCAAGTGGGCCAAAGAAAAGAGCTTGGCTTACGTCGCGCCGTCTGCGGGTGACTCCGAGCTTGGTGCTCGTGACGAACTGGTCACCGAGGAGGAGTGAGCACCATGCAAACGCCTGTTTCGATGTTGGCCGGCATTGCTGGCAAGGGCAATACCAGCTTCGTCCTCACCTTGTTGGTGGGGCTGGCGGTCATCGTGGCCCTCAAGCAAGGTGCGGCACCTGTTGCCCCCCAAAACACTCAGCGTCAATGACCTACGCATGAGGTGAGGGCCGCACAGCACACGGTCCTTCCTCATCAAGACGGGAAGGAAACACCATGAACAAATCTACTGGTCGCGCTGTCGCATGGGCTGCGCCTCTCTTTGCCATCGTTGAACAGAAGTCAACGAAGCAAACCCACAAGCTTGCATCTATGCCATGCGTGCTGTGGTTGCCTGACTATCGGGCTTATCTCAAGACGATCAATCTCAGCGCGGCTGCCTTCACGGTCTGCCAATACCCCGACGAAGCTTTGCGCCTGAGCGAAGCCCAGGCCGAAGCTGTCGGGCAAGACCTGATCGATATCACGGGCGTGCGGGTTCATCTGCGCCCCTTTCACCATCAGCACTGAGGAGTCCGCCATGCAACTCATGGTCAAGAACCTCAAGACGCTCGCCGACTACGCTTCAGCCTTTGACCTGGCTGACGATGCCATTCGCGATACCGCCGAACGTGCGGCTTCCTCGGTGCAGCGCCTGGCCAATACCTGGCAAGGGCAGGGCACCTCAGACGAGGTCGTTCTGAAGACACTACGCCAGATCGCCAGGGGCCATTGCGTCTCGCTTCCCAGCAAGGATGGCTTTAAGCAGTGGATGAACCGCATGACCGATGCGGGATGGTGGCGCCGGGCCTTGCGCGAACGATTCAGGGCTGTGGAGTTGCACCAGATTCGCAAGGGTGCTGTGCATCGCCAGGCCGGGGCGTATGTCTCAGCCAAGGCCTTGCGCCGCTTTGAGCGTGATCGCAGGCGCCTTGCCGCTTTGCTGGCATCGCTGGACGTGGTGAATCAGCAGACGGGGGAAGTCATTTCCCTTCAAGACATTGCAGACGCCAGCCTGGCGAATCCGTCCAATCGACGCAAGGCAATGATGGCGCGCATCAAAGGCATTGAGGCCCATGCAAAAGCGCAGGGTCACAAAGCGCTGTTCTTGACCATCACATGCCCAAGCCGGATGCACCCCCGGCACGTCACGGGTGAGCGCAATGAGCGCCACGATGGCACCAGTCCCCGAAGGGCTCAAGCCTACCTGGGGCGCCTTTGGAACTCAGCCATGCGCCAGGCAGCGCACCAAGGGCTAAAGCCGTATGGATTGCGAGTGGTGGAGCCCCATCACGATGCGTGCCCTCACTGGCATGTGCTGGTCTTTGTGCCAGCGGATCAGGCGGAAGTCGTGACGGGCATCTTCAGGGCATATGCCTTGGCGGATAGCCCGAACGAGCCAGGTGCCCAAGAGCGCCGCTTTACCGTGGAGCACATCGACCCAACAAAGGGGAGTGCGCTTGGTTACGTGGCCAAGTATGTTTCCAAGAGCATCGACGGCGAAGGCTTGGATTCTGACGAGGAAAGCGACCACAGCGGGGCCAATGCTTCTCGGCGCATCGTTGCATGGTCGCGCACTTGGGGCATCCGTCAGTTCCAGTTCTTTGGCGTGCCCACTATCACGCCCATGCGGGAGCTATACCGTATGGATGAGGGCAGTCTGCCCAGCCAGGCCCTGCGCGAGGCACATCAGGCTTGCAAGGCCAATGACCATGCCGCATGGATGAATGTTTGCGCCACCCATGGCCTGTGCTTCAAGGTGCATTACAGCGAGCGCCCCAGCACTCGATATGCCGAAGAAACCACCCGTGCCATTCATGGCCTGTGCGTGCGTGGCGCGGACCTGCCTGACGTGTTGGAACTGGTCACGCGCAGCGAGACATGGCGCATCGAACCACGCAAGAAGAAGCACGAAGCGCAGGGGGAGGGCGCTGGCTCTGTCCCTGCGCCTGCCTTCCCTTGGACTCGATTCAATAACTCCGCAAGCATTGATTTCAAAGGGTTTTTGGACGGGGTGCCGTTGCAATCCGGATTCATGGCCGTGGACGGGCAACAGCCTGGCGAATGGCGAGCGGGCACTGCAGTCAATCGAGGTGAACGAATGGCTGTTCAACACTCGTTCGGGAGCCAGTCATGAACGCAATGGACATCCAAAAACAGCAGGCGTACTACGCCGATTTGATGGCCAGGGCAAATGTCATGCGGGCATGCGGCTATCACGCATCGGCCGATGCCCTCATGCAGCGTGCGTGGGCCTGCGGTGATGGCAGCGAACGCGTGACGCTACAACACGCACTTGATTCGATGCATCTCACCAGAGGGGCACGTGAAGGCGTGGCACACCATGCTTAACCGACTGCCCAAGCGTATGCCATCGTTCGGCGACATGCTTGCAGACTTGGGGAGTGCGCACCCCCGTGACGTGGCAAAGGCATTGGGCGTGAACCCAGGCACCGTGCGTCGTTGGATTCGTGAGGGGGATGCACCCCGTCCCGCTGCCTTGGCTCTGTTCTGGGTTACCCGATGGGGGCAGCAGTGGGCGGACGCCGACCTGTTCAACCTGGCCCAGGTCCATATGGGATTGAGTGCGGCCAGGTTGAGAGAACTTGAACAGGCACAGGCTGAAATCGAGCGCCTACGCGAGCAGATCAGCCGCTTGGGGCGTCTTGGTGAGTTTGGGTCTGCCAATGATCCCGTTCAGGGTGCCACAGGCCCTGGGCCTGTAAAGCCTGCCCCCGTGCCTTGCCCTTCAGAACCGCTACTGACCTTCAGTGGTTTCGAGTCCACCTTTCAAAAGCAATCCGAGGCGCCAGCCAGGCACGAACACGTGCCCAGGTTCAACAAGCGCCAAGCCCGCGCCGTTGCGCGCTCTGTCCGTTGAACTAAGGGGAAGAACATGATTCATGGCCAGTGGAAGACCGACAAAAAGCGGGTGAGTAAGCTGAAAACCGAGGGTGGCTTTCGGTTGATCCGTGTGTTCTCGATTGAGCACAACGCCGACCGGCTGCGGGTCTATGCGCGGCGCCTGTCCAAGCGCCTGGCAATCCAGCCAGATCAGCGCAAGTTCCGCCTGGTCTTGAAGAGATCCAGACGCAATAAAAATGCCCCGTACCAGGCACAGCAACCCGGTACGGGGCGGGGCGACGGGAATCACCACGCCGCAAGCATAGCGGCGTCCTGAAAACGCGCAAGAACTTGGCCGGTTGTCGCACTGGATGCGATCTGGCCAGCACCCCAACCAGCACGACGACACATCATGTCTGACCTGTTTCTGACTCACGAAGAGTTGGTCGATCTGACCGGCTTCAAAAATCCGGCTGGCCACGTCAAGTGGCTTGAAAAGAACCGGTGGCGGTATGTCCTTACCCGTAGCCAACAGGCGCGGGTGAGCCGTGAATACTTCCTTGATCGCATGGGTTTGCCACGTGGGAAAACTGGTTCAACCAACCAGGCCAACCAAGCTGCAGCCCTAGAAGAACCTGACTTTTCTGCACTTGACCGGATGTGATCATGGGTCGCAAGAGAAGCACGCACAAGGACTTGCCCAAGGGGATGACGAAGAAGGGCGAGCACTACTATCACGTGACCACCACGACGCCACGCAAGTGGACGCCATTGGGCAGGGAGCGCGCTTTGGCCTTGCTGGCTTGGGCTCGGCTTGAGGGATCCGAGCCAGACCCAGCCCTGAAGACCTTTGAGGCCATCGCGCTAAGGTATGAACGCGAGGTGATCCCGACCAAGGCCAGGCGGACACAGGCTGACAACCTCAAAGAGTTGGAGCGCCTGCGGGCGGTGTTCAACCGGGTTCAGATTGACCGGATCAAGCCGCACCACGTTCGGGCCTACCTGGACAAGCGCGGTGAAACCGCCAAGGCGCGGGCCAACCGCGAGAAAGCCTTGTTGAGCCACTTGTTCAACCGGGCGCGGGAGTGGGGCTATACCGATGCGCCCAACCCGTGCCAGGGCGTCAAGGGGTTCAAGGAGCTAGGGCGGGACCGGTATGTGAGTGACGCCGAATTTCAGGCCGTGCGAGAGCATGCCCATCCGACCGTGCGCGATGCCATGGACTTGGCGTTGCTCACGGGACAGCGGCCAGCCGATGTGCTGAAGATCAAGCGAGTCGACATCCATGATGGCGCCTTGTGGATTGTGCAAAACAAGACGGGCGCCAAGCGCGCAATTGAGATAACCGGCGAGTTGAAAGAGTTGATTGACCGGATCGACTCACGACCACGGCTACGAATCGGGCCGTACCTGGTGCAGGACGATGACGGCAAGCACTTGCGCAGTGATGGCCTGCGCTCACGGTTTGACAAGGCCCGTAAGGCTGCAGGCGTGTCGTTCCAGTTTCGGGACATCAGGGCCAAGGCTGCGACCGACACCGGCGACCTGGCCCATTCTCAATTGCTTCTCGGGCACAAGCGAAGAGAGATGACCGAGCACTACGTGAGGCGGCGCACCGGTGAGCGAGTGAAGCCACTTCGCTAGGTTCGGTCACTTGGGGATGGTGCCACCCCTTTTGTAACGCTCTAGGAGTGGACTTATTCCACTCCATGTTCTTTGAAAGCGGGAGATATAGAAATCCGTATACTCGCTATTTGCAACGTTATCGTAGTATGAGTATTTGTATTCGTCTGGCGCGATTGTGGTAAATGCGAATTCCGCACTCTCTATTGTGTGTGAGTGATCGAGCATAAACAGATCGGCATTGTATTCATATTCCGTTCTTTGTGAGAATATTTCATATGCCGTGGCCCCTATGGCATATGCCCTAAATGGAGGGAGCGGGTGGGTCAATTTGGGCTGTAGGTCAATGCGCCATGATCCGACATTGAATATTCTGAATAGAATATAGGCGGAGAAGCAGATGGATCGTGTTGCAAGGGCATTGGAGCCATACGCATGCTTTACGATGGCCCAGTCCAGTTCGCTAAAGCTATCTCGTGCCTGAGTATGCGCTCGAAAGGCGAAGAATGCTCGATTGAGTGAGTGAAGCGTTGCGCCGCAGTCCGCATCAATTTCAAGTGCTTGTCTGATTTCACTGGCACTTGGGCTATCCTCTGTTTCGATGGCCTCGGCAATATATTTTGCTTTTAGCTTGTCCCGTATAAATTCGACATGCCCGTGTCGCAGGTGCGAA
>NZ_SCTN01000513.1 GCF_004297345.1 Aquabacterium sp.
GGATCGGTCCTGGCCTGTGTGGGCAGGCTCAGGCGTTTGGCGGCCTTTTCCTGATTGAGCAGGCTCACCGCGCGCGTCTGCACCAGGCCCTGGGCCTCGGGGCTGTAGTCACGTTGTTCGTCGCCGTTGTTGCCCTCGTTGTAGTCGCCTTCTTCGTAACTCTGGCCATAGCGCCTGGCCTTGCGTTCGCCCTTTGTCTTGGTTTTGACGGGCGGCGGTGGCAGCTTGATGCCCAGCTCCGACTCCACCTCCTCGCGGCGTCGGGTGGTCTCGTCATACCGTTTGACCATGGCCAGCCAGTTGATGATGGCGGCATCGTCGGTCACGCTCAGGTCGCGCACGGCGCTGGGCTTCTTGCCTTTGCCGGATGTGACTTTGCTGTGCTCGGCCTTGGCTGCATCCACACCAGGCTGCAGGCCCTTCACGGCCAGGTCGCCCTCCACATGGCGCACGGTCACGGGCAGGGTGGGTTCGGCGTTGAGCTCCAGGATGCCGAAGGTGGCACGCGGGAACTTGGCCAGCGGTGGCGAATCGGCCGTCTTCGTCTTGATCGGGAAAGCGCTGGCATTGCTCAGCTTGCGGCCCGAGTCGTCTTTCAGCTCAGACGGGATCTCGATGCTGACGGCGGCGGTGGGCTGGAAGTCCGGCTTGAACTCGACCGCACTCACGGCGCTTTCGGACGGGTCGATCTTGACCTCGCCCTTGTTGCGCGAGAAGAAGTAGAACCACTTGCGGATGCCGCCGCTTTCCAGGCCCACCAGGCGCTCGTCGGTTTCACCCCGGTTCTGCTCCATCAGGGGCTTGTGCTCGCCATCTGTGGACTTGAGCACGATGCGCTCGGCCAGCTTGCGCGGCACGGGCGATGAAAACTCGATGCGCATCGGGCGGATGGGCAAGCAGTCCGAGCGTGAGTTGACGCGCTCGCAGGTGAAGCTGGCCGTGAACGGCGGGCGCACCTTGTAGTCGAGCTTGCGGTCTGCCGAGTTGGGCACACCTGATGGCGTGGCGATACCGCGCGCCCACACCAGGTTCACGTTGGCATCCGGCGGCAAGGGGCGAGCGCAGCGCAGCACCACGGCGCGCTCCTGCTGGGGCACCAGGCCCACGGCCTTGAGGATGTCGTTGCGCACCTGGCCCGTGATCACCGCCACGGTCAACTTTTCAGACACGCCGCTGACTTCGCAGTAGGCGTGCTTTTCAATGCTGGCCTGGGTGGCGCTGCCATTGAGCAGCAGGGCAAAGGCCTGCTCCTCTTCGATCTTGTTGTACTCGCCGGGCGAGGGGTAGGCGCGCACCACTGCCGGGCCGCCGGTGCTGAAGGCAAAGCGCGTATCGCCCGTGACGGCTTCGCCGCTCAAGGCTTTCACGCCCGGGCTCAGCTTGACGCCGCAGCGTGTGCCGGCGGGCACATCCTGGGTGAAGTCATAGACCCAGGTCTTGTCGTCCACCCATCGGCCGCTGCCGGTGACGGGCTTGTCGTTCTGACAGCTGACATCAAACGGTGAAGGCAGGCGCGGGTCGCCAAACTTCACCATCGAATCCGAGAAGGTGATGCGGGCTTGCCGCACCTTGGCCACCTCGCCTTGGGGCGACATGGTCTGCACGGTCACGGCCAGCGCATGCCCGATGACGGCCACCGAAGCCACGCCCAGCGCGAGCCCGGCCAGCACCGACAGACGGCCGGTTTGATGATGACGATCCTGCTTGTGTGATGACGAGCGCATGGCTCACTCCCCTTGTTTGGCGGCTGGATGGCGGGCATCCAGCGATCGCGAAACTATACGGCGGGGGCAAGCCCGGGCTGCTCGTTGATGCAACCCTCTTGAGGAGGATGGTGGTTGTTGTCAATAGCCGCGCAAGCGTGCTTCTTCCAGCCTGCGTTCGCGCCGCTGAGCCCATTCGTCCTTGGGCGTGGGCGTGGCTTCTGCTTCTGCGGCACTGCGATGCTTGTAGCGCCACAGGGCGGTGAGTGCACCGGCGGCCACCAGCATGGCTGCACTGACCACACTCGGACCGTTCAGGCCGAAAGCGGGCAACAACGCCGCACCTGCCACTGCGTACAGTGCGGGCAGTCGTTTGTAAATCGAATCGGGTATCCACATCGTCAGGCTTGTTGGAGCTGGCTTGGTTGACATGGTCGCTGACGCGTGCTGGCTTGTGGGGCAGGCTGCCCCCCCTGGGCGCAGGGGGCAGGTCCATAAAGTCGGGTCAGGCGTGAATTAGTACCGCATCGTTGGCTGGCCCCTCACGGGGTTTTTCGGCAAACCCTGCGTTGACCGAATTTCCGCGTCTGTACGGTCAGGCGATTGGCTCCTTGGGTCATCCTCTTGTTCGGGGGGCGTCTTGCCCCTTGGCCTGCCGGGCGCGCAAACTTGAAAGGTGCGCATCAAACGGACCCTCACAGAGACAGCCATGAACCACCAACGCAGAGCCATCGTGGCCTGGGGCGTGTTGCAACTCGCCCTCAGCGGGGCCGGTTGCTCCAGCACACCCCCCCTCACGCGGCAAACCTATACGGAGAAGGTCTCGGTCGTGATGATCACGCGGGACAAGCAGCAGTTCGTGATCCTGGGTGAGCGCTATCACTACATCTTTGCTGCGCCTGAGGAACTGGTGGCCTTGCTCAGTTCGTCGCTCAAGGCGCAGGCCAGTGCCGTTTTCGACCCCTTCTTCGTGAAGCTGGATGGGCAGACGCGCGGCAAGTACCACTTGCGTCTGCCGGCTTCGCTCAAACGGGCGGAAGCGGAAGATGCCAAGGCCATGGCTTTTGTGCAGCAGCCAGATGGCAGTTGGTTGCTGGAAGGCGAACTTCGCGGCAAACGGTTTATCCAGGGCAGCAATTTGTTTGCGGGTCGCGTCCATGCCAATCTGGCGAAGAACGAGACCTTGCCGCATACCCATATCGTGACTGTGGAGGCCGAGGAGTCTGTGGGTGAAAAGGCCGCGCAAGATGCGGCGACACCGCTGGCCGTCACGGCCGACGGCGTGTGGATGCTGTATTTCGTCGTGCTGGTGCCGGTGATATTGCCCCTGATGTTCCTGGCCCGAGAGAAGAAACCGGGCGAGTTGCCACCGTTGGCCTCATCCACACCGCCTTCCGCCCCCGCCCCCGCATCGGCTGCATCAGCCCCTTGATCCCTTTGCGCGTGCATCCCGATCCTGTGTCAACATGAGGCATGGGCCTCACACAAGACGTACTGCAGCGCATCGCCTCCGACACCCTCTCGCACTATGAGGCGAGCGCAGCGCAGTTCTGGCTGGGCACACGTGACCACGATGTCAGCCAGAACATCAGCGCCTTGTTGCATCACATCCAGGGCGCGGCGCCGTTCGACATTCTGGACTTGGGCTGCGGGCCCGGCCGCGACCTCAAAACCTTCACGGCGCTGGGCCACCACGCCACGGGCCTGGAAGGCACTCCCAGCTTTGCCGCCATGGCCCGCGAACACAGTGGCTGCGAGGTGCTGGCGCAAAGTTTTCTCGCGCTGGATCTGCCGGCAGACAGGTTTGATGGCATTTTTGCCAATGCGTCCCTCTTTCATGTGCCCAGCCAGGCGCTGCCACGGGTGCTCGCCCAACTGCATCGGGCGCTGAAGCCCGGGGGCGTGCTGTTCAGTTCCAACCCGCGGGGCGAAGGCCAGGAAGGCTGGCAGGGCGGGCGCTATGGCGTCTATCACGGGCTGGAGGGCTGGCGGGTTTTCATGTCTGGTGCCGGCTTTGTCGAGCTGACGCACTACTACCGGCCAGAGGGCTTGCCGCGCGATCAGCAACCCTGGTTGGCCAGTGTCTGGCGCAAGCCTGCGGCCTGAGCAAGGGAGATACCGCCATGTCGCTCGAACTGGTTCGCACGCTGCAAAAACAGTGGCACGCGCAACTGGTCGAGACGCACATCTCCTGGGTGCTGCTGGACGGGCAATTTGCCTGGAAGATCAAAAAGCCCGTGCACCTGTCCTTTCTGGACTTCAGCGCATTGCGCACACGCCAGCGCTTGTCCGAGGTCGAGCTGCAATTAAACCGCCGGCTGGCGCCCGACCTCTATCTCGCCGTGCAAGCCATTACCGGATCGCCTGCCGCACCCGTTCTGAACGGCCCTGGCCAACCGTTTGAGTATGTGCTTCAGATGAAGCAGTTTGCGCCTGGCGCCTTGCTCAGTGAGCGCCTGGCAGCCCATACCTTGATGGCCGAGCATCTGGACACCCTGGCCAGGCGCCTGGCCGCATTCCATGAGGTGGCGGCGGTGGCCGGGCCCGATACCGACTGGGGCAGTCCAGAACGTATCAGCCACCCTGTGGATGTGCTGCTGACAGGCCTGGCCGAGCATGGTTGCCAGGAGGCCTGCACCCGCCTGCGGCCATGGTTGCACAACGAGGCACGCCGCCTGCAATCGCTGTGGCACCAGCGCAAGGCGCAAGGCCGTGTCGTCGAGGGCCATGGCGATCTGCATCTGGCCAATGCCGTGATGCTGGGCGAAGACGTGACGGCCTTTGACTGCATCGAGTTTGATCCTGCGCTGCGCTGGATAGACGGGCTCAGCGACATGGCCTTTCTGGCCATGGACCTGATGGCACATGGCCGTGCAGACCTGGCCTGGCGTTTCATCAACACCTATCTGGATACCCGCGGTGATCACGCCGGGTTGCCCGTTCTGCGCTATTACTTGGTCTACCGGGCGCTGGTGAGGGCTTTGGTGACGCGTTTGCGGGGCGATCAACGACGTGAATCAGATCAGGGGCCTGATTACCTTGCGCTGGCTTTGCAACTGATCGAACCTGTGCCGCCCGGACAGCCTGCGCTGTTGATCACGCACGGGCTCTCCGGTTCGGGCAAGAGTCATGTGTCTGCAGCGATGTTGATGAGTGCGGGCGCCGTGCGCCTGCGCGCTGATGTGATCCGCCGGCAACTGCTGGGGCCAGGGCATTACGACCAGGCTGCCACGCAGGCGACCTACGCTCGGCTGCACGAACTGGCCGCGCTGGCCCTGTCATGCGGCTACCTCGTCATCGTGGATGCGACCTTTCTGGATGCGACAGAGCGCACCCGTTTCCGGCAAATGGCGCGTGACAGAGGGGCGCCATTTGCCATCTTGCATTGCCATGCCCCTGTGTCCATCTTGCAGGAACGTGTCCAGCGCCGACAAGCACAGGGCGATGATCCCTCCGAGGCGGATCTGGTCGTGTTGGCCCGTCAGGTGGAGGGCGGAGATGCCTTGCTGGCTGAAGAAGCAAGCAATGTGCTGGATGTGGATGCCAGCCAGCCCTGGTCGGCCGTGGACCTGACGCGCCGCTGGCTGAGCATGCCGCCACCACAGCAGGCCCACTGATCATGCAGCGCTTCGATGTTTGCAATGGTGATGCCGATGGCTTGTGTGCCACGGTGCAATGGCGCTGGTTCGACCCTGCGCAGGCCACGCTGATCACAGGGCTCAAGCGTGAGATCGACCTGTTGGGCCGTGTTCAGGCCCGCGCGGGCGACGAGGTGAATGTGTTCGACCTGTCCATGCAGCGCAACCAGGCCGCCTTGCACGCACTGTTGGCGCAAGGCGTGCGCATTCGTTATGTAGATCATCACGCCACTGGCGAGATGCCTTTACATCGTCTGTTGCAAGCCCATGTGGACCTGGGGCGAGATGTATGCACCAGCTTGCTGGTGGATCGCCTGATACAGGGCGCAAGCCGTGGCTGGGCGCTGGTAGGCGCTTATGGCGACAACCTTGGGCAGGTGGCCGATGCACTGGCCAAGGCATCCGGCTTCGATGCGGCGGCTCGAGCGGCGCTCAGGCGCATGGGCGAGGCCATCAACTACAACGCCTACGGAGACTCTGAACTGGATGTGTTGCTGGCCCCGCAGCACCTCTACCGGCGCATGCAGGCCTACCGTGATCCGCTGGACATGCTGGCCGCCGAGTCGGTCATCGACGAGCTGGACACACAGCGCCGGGCCGATCTGGACCAGGCGGTATCGCTTCAGCCTCTATGGCAGGGCCCTGGCGCCCAAGTGCTGTGCCTGCCTGATGCGCCCTGGGCCCGGCGTGTGATCGGCGTGCTTGCCAATGAACTGGCCAACGCGCAGCCAGACACGGCCCATGCCGTATTGCGGCAGCAGGCTGACGGCAGCTACTCGGCCAGCGTGCGGGCACCCATGAACAAGCCGTCGGGCACCGAGGCCGTGTGCCAGGCCTTTGGCGGCAACGGTCGCGCCAGGGCTGGCGGCATCGACGCCCTGCCTTCTGATCTGTTGTCCCGTTTCATCGACACCTTTGCGGCAGCCCCTTGGGGCAAGTGAATTTCTCACGATAGGCCTGGCGTGCCGCCTGAATGAGTGGGGTATCCGGCCAAGGCAGATGCGCGCGGTTTGTGTTGTGTCAACGTCGCTCGCCCAACGGCCAGTAAGGTTGGCGAGCCCGTCTGAACAGACTCCGCTTTGCCCACATCATGACTCTCAGCCCCGCCGCCCTTGACCGCATCGAAGCCGTTCGCCGCATTGCCCGCGAGGTCGCCGGGCCTGCCGCCGTGTCCGTTGACAAAGAGGGCCGTTTTCCCCGCGAAGCCATCGATGCCCTGAAGGCCGAAAAACTGCTGTCTGCCTATGTGCCTGAAAGCCTCGGTGGCAAGGGTGCCTCCATTGTCGAGCTGGGCTTGATGTGCGAGGCCCTGGGGCAGCGCTGCGCTTCGGCGGCCATGGTCTTTGCCATGCACCAGGTGCAGGTGGCCTGCCTGGTTCGCCACGGTCATACGCCTTACTTCCAGGCCTATCTGAATGACCTGGTGCGTGACCAACGCCTGATTGCCTCGGTCACCTCCGAAGCGGGGGTGGGCGGTTCTGTGCGAACCAGCATCTGCAACATCGAACAAGACGGAGAAACTTGTCACGTCCGCAAGGATGGCACAGTGGTGTCGTATGGCGAAGACGGTGAAGATTTCCTGATGACGGTGCGCCGCACCAATACCTCGGCCGCCAGTGACCAGGCCCTCGTGCTGGTCAACAAGAGCCAGTGCAGCATGCAGATCACCAGCACCTGGGATGCCATGGGCATGCGGGGTACCTGCAGCCCGGGTTATGTGATCGAGGCCTCCTTCAAGCCTGATCAGATCGTGCCGGACCCTTTTGCCGACATCAACGCCCACACGATGGTGCCCTGGGCGCACATCCTGTGGTCATCCGGCTGGCTGGGTATCGCTACCGACGCCGTGACCCGTGCCCGAGCCTTCGTGCGTGACACAGCCAAGCGCATGGGGGGCGCCACGCCGCCCACCGCAGCACGCCTGAGCGAAGTGGCATCCAAGCTGACCTTGATGCGCACCCAGGTACGCGAGCGTGCCGCCTACTACGACATGCTCACCCGCCAGCCCGATGGCGGCAAGGACATGCTCTCGACCGTGGGTTTTGCCGTCGAGCTCAATCACCTCAAGCTCAACGCCTCCGAACTGGTGGCCGAGATCTGCACCAAGGCCCTGCGCATCACGGGTACCACTGGCTACCGCAACGATTCGCCCTACAGCGTGACCCGCCACCTGCGCGACGCCCATTCGGCTGCGCTGATGATCGGCAATGAACGCATCCACGCCGCCAATGGCGCCCTGCACCTGGTGTTCAAGGACGACGTGCTCTGAGCATGTTGATCAAGCCGTGTCGGATCTGACGCGGCTTTTGCGTATTCCCTTGTGAGGCCTGCCGTTTTGGCCAGGCGCCAGCAAGGAGTGCGTGATGCCGGTGTCCGATCCCGATCTGATCCCATGGGGATTTGTCTTGTTCTGCGCGGTGGTGCTGTGGATCAGCCACCTGAGGCTGACCTGGCCTCGTCGTTGACGCACGCTGCTGCTCGGCAGGCGATCAGACGGCGCGGCGCCAGGCCCGACCCAGCCAGAGTTGGGCTGCCAACGCGAGCAAGCCGTTGAGCAGCAGTGCATGGCGCACGCCGATCAGGTTGACGCTGGCACCCGTGGCCAGGCCACCCAGCGCCATGCCACCGCGCATGGCCAGCATGAACAAGCTCACCGTCTGCCCTCTGATGCGCGTGGGCGCGGTGGACTGCAACAGCGCGTTGGCCGAGGCATTGCTGCTGGTCATGGCAATGCCGGCCATCAGAAACAACAGGGGCAGGGCCCAGGCCCATCTGTTCAGTGCTGCCAGGATCACGATCAGACCGTAGGCCGCGGCCGACCAGGAGCTCAAGGGCCGTCTGTCGCGCTCGGGGTCCACGCCCAGCAGGAGCGTGGCACCCAGCAGCCCGCCCAGGCCAAAGGCGCCCAGGGTGAGGCTGAATCGCGCGGCGTCACCCTGGAACACATCCTTGATCAGCACCGGGCAGAAGGTCACGATCGGGCCGCACAGCACACTGGTCAGGAACACGGTGAGCAAGGCGCCACGCAGACGGGGCTGCGCCCACACCTCCTTGACGCTGCGGATCAACTGCAGCTGGTGGGTGGCCTGGTCCAGCTCGGGTTGGGGCACGTGCCGGGGCAGCACCCACAAGGCCACCAGGATGAAGGGCAGGTAGGAGGCGGCGCTCACGGCATAGGCGCCGGCCAACCCCACACTGGTCATCAGCAGGCCTGCGATGGCCGGGCCCAGGATGCGCGATAAGTTGAACTGTGTGGTGTTGAGCGCGATGCCGGACGGGATTTGCTCGCGTGCCACGATGGAAGGCACGATGGACTGAAACGAGGGCATGGACAGCGCATCCGTGATGCCCACGATCAACGACATGGTGATGACCATCCAGGGCTGCACATGCCCTGTCAACAGCAGGGCCAGCAACAAGATCGGACACAACATCTGCACAGACTGAAAGCCCGCGATGACACGACGACGGTCGGCTCGATCGGCCAGGGCACCACCGATCAAGGTCAGCAGCAGCACCGGTGCACCGGAGGCAAAGCTGTCAAGCCCCAGCAGGAAGGGTGAGGCGCCCAGGCTCAGCAGCAACCACGGTTGGGCGACCTGTTGGGCCCAGGTGCCGATGTTGGCCAGCAGGCTGGCGAACCAGAAGGTGCCGAAACGTCGGGTGAACAGCAGATTCAGGGCTCGACCGAAGTGGGTGTTTGGCATGAGACAAGAAGACAGATCGGGCGGTTTTCAGTTCCAATACGGGCATGGAACAAAGCGACCTCATCGACAAGCGCCTGACCGATCTGGAGATCAAGGCCAGCTTCACCGAAGACCTGGTGGAGGACCTGAACCAATTGATTGTGCGCCAACAGCAGCAGATCGACATGTTGATCCGCGAGGTGCTGCAACTGCGGCAGCAACCTGGAGACGCGGGTCAGGGCGGTTTTCACAGCTTGCGTGATGAGTTGCCGCCGCACTATTGAGCAGACCTTTGACCTGATCTTCAAGCTGATCGACCCGTTCGCTGACAAATGTCAACGCGGGCTCATTTCGATGATGGCGCGCTCGATGGGCGCGGCCGTCACGGCCGTCGGCTCCTGAAACGGGTTGCCCTGGATCAGCACGATGGCCGCCGTGGGCGCCGCGGCCAGCGCAAACAGCATGATGGCCACAAAAGCCGCACGCGGGTTGTCCACATGCACCACGGCCACGGATATGAGCGTCAACAGCCCCAGGAAGGCCATGCCCAGCCATTTGAGCGGGTTGACATGCGTCTGGCTCAGGCCGATGCGCTGGTTGCGTTCGTCACGCAGTTCGCTGGCCTTGTTGAGCATGAGCGATTGCACATTGCTGCCGGCCGCCTTGGCCATCTCGTCGCCGGACAACAAACTCATCAGGGCATCCGCCCGCTCGCGCACTTCGCGGCTTTGATGCCGCCTGGCCAGCAGGGGCCATTCATCGGCACTGGCCCTGGCGTAAGACCGCAGGGCATCGCGCGTCTGGGCCTGCAGCGTGTAGGGCAGCTTGCTGGCCAGGGT
>NZ_SCTN01000067.1 GCF_004297345.1 Aquabacterium sp.
TTCGTTGGTGGCCAACCCCGCCTTGTCAACGACCGCATTTGCCGAGCACCACATCGAACGCATCATTGCTCAGATGCGTTGATGGCAGAAAGGCGGGTAGCCTGACAGGGCCCCGCCGCACTCTTGCGCTTCTTCAAGCCTGCGCTTCCATCTGGGGGCGCAGGCCTTTTTGTTTGATCACCCGCCGTGTGCTTCGCGCACGAGACGATCGTGCTTTTCAGTGTCTTCCTTCACATGCTTGGCCACGTAGTGATAGATATAGCCGAGCATGACGAACATGAAGGCAATCACGGCCAAACTCATCAGGCCATAGTCAGTGGTGAGGAAGTCGTTCCAGGCGTGCATGGTTGGTTCTCCTTTTCAAACAAATCTCAAGTGCTATCTGACGCCTGTTGAGCCCGACCGGTTCTGATCCACATCAAGCGCATTGCTTCGAAGCCCCCGGGGGTATGCAGAATTTGACGCGGCACAATGTGGGGATGCAATCGATTCGCATCCTGCCTTTTCACGCCACACGCACGGCGCTGCTGGGCCTGTGTGGTCTCGTCCTGGCTGCGTCCGTTATCGCCCAGGAGGCTGGCGGCAGTACGGCTGAGACGGTGCCCAAGCGCCCGCGCATCGGCCTGGTGTTGTCCGGCGGCGGTGCGCGCGGCCTGGCGCACGTGGGTGTGCTCAAGGTGCTGGAGCGTGAACGCATTCCGGTGGATGTGATTGCGGGCACCTCCATGGGCGCCATCGTGGGCGGCTTGTATGCCAGTGGCATGTCGGCCGTCGAGGTGGAAGCCGAGGTGCGCAAGCTCGATTGGGACAATGTGTTCGCCAGCCGTGTGGACAGGCGCGAGTTGTCTCAGCGTCGCAAGGAGCAGGATTTCGAGGTCTCGCCGCTGCTGGAAGTAGGTGTGGGCGCGGATGGCTTGAAAGCGCCTGTGGGCTCGGTGTCCAGCCGGGGGCTGGAATCGCATCTGCGTCGCCTGACCTTGTCGGCGCGGCACATCAAGAGCTTTGACGATCTGCCCACGCCGTTCCGTGCCGTGGCCACGGACATGGAATCGGGCCAGGCCGTCACGCTGAAAGACGGCGATCTGGCCACGGCCTTGCGCTCCAGCATGTCTGTGCCGGGGGTGTTTGCGCCAGTGGAGGTCAATGGCCGCATCCTGGGGGATGGCGGCCTGGTCAACAACACGCCGGTCGATGTGGCCAGGCAACTGGGGGCAGAGCGCCTCATCGTCGTCAACATCGGCACGCCATTGGCCAGGCGAGATACCTTGTCTTCGCTGACCGGCGTGACCGCCCAGATGATCAACATCCTGACCGAGCAGAACGTGCGCCAGTCGCTGGCCTCGCTGACGCCGCAGGATGTGCTCATCGCGCCCACGCTGGAGGGCATGACGGCGGCCGACTTCAACCGCGCGCCGGAGTTCATGACCCTGGGCGAGTTGCAGGCCGAGGCCATGGTGCTGCGCATGCAGGATCTCAAGCTCAGCGAGGCCGACTATGCGCGCTGGAAGGCTCAGCGCGTCAAGCGGCAGACCCAGGCAGTGCCGCTCACCTTCGTGCGTTTCGAGGGCTCGCAGCTCACACATCCAGATGCCCGCTCCGATATCCTGCTGACGCAACCCGGCCAGGTGTTCGATGTGGCCAAGGCCGAGCGTGATCTCACGGTGCTGGCCGCCTCTGGCGACTACCAGGGCACGGATTACCGACTTGTGCGCACACCGGATGGCCAGGAGGGCCTGGTCTTTGCGCTCAAGGACAAAACCTGGGGGCCCGACTATCTGCAGATGGGGCTGGACTTCAGCGCCGATAACCGGGGGCGCAGCGCCTTCAACCTCAAGCTCGTGCACAACCGGCACTGGCTGGACACGTCCGGCACCGAGTGGCGCAACTTTTTGCGCCTGGGCACGGCGCCGGCTTTGGGTACA
>NZ_SCTN01000514.1 GCF_004297345.1 Aquabacterium sp.
AAGTTCCTCAAGGAATTCGATGCCCGCAACCGTACGGAAGGCCAGGCTTTCTGGCTGACGGTGTCCAAGCCCCTTTAATCATCCCCCACTCGGGTTGGAGGCAGCCATGTCGGACAACTTGAACCAGAACGAGCCCGTTGATTCGTTGCGCCGCCGCTTGCTGGCGGGCGCTGCGGCATCCACCTTGCTGCCATGGGCTGCACCTGCGAATGCGGCTGCGGAACTGGAAGGGGTGGAGCTGGCCGAAACGGTCACGGCCTACGGGCACAAGCTGGTGCTCAATGGTGCTGCGGTGCGCAAGCGTGGCTATTTCAAGGCTGATGTCACGGCCTTGTATTTGCCTGAGAAGCGCACCACGCCGGATGCCATCTACAAGCTCGATGGCGTGCGTCGCATTCAGTTGAACATCCTGCGCGAGTTCACCTCATCGACCATCACGCGTATCTTCCTGTCTGACTTCAAGCAGTCGGCCACTGACGACGAGTTCAAGAAGCTGATCGGGCCCATCGGGCAGATAGGCGCGGCTTACTCGAACGTCAAGCGCGTCTCCAAGGGCGATGTGGTCAATCTGGACTGGGTGCCAGGGCAGGGCTGGATGGCTACGCACAATGGCAAGGCCTTGACGGGTGACGGCGGTGGCGTCATGGCCATCAAGGACGAGCTGGCCTACCAGATCTACCTGCGCATGTACATCGGTCAGGCTGCACCTGAAGAATTGCGCAACGGTCTTTTGGGCCTGACGCGTTTGCCCAAGGCGGGCAGCCGGGATTCGGATACCTGATCCGTTTGGGGCCCTGATCGAGCCCGGCCAGGTCAGGCCTTGCTGGGGTAATGCGCTTCCAGCATGGGTGGCAGTGGGGCATCGATCAGCCCTGCGGCCAGCCTGAGGGCATCGGCCGTCTGGTCGGAGAGCACGCCCTGCGCGCTGTTGTTGACGGCCTCTTCCACCCAGGCTTTGAGCAACAGCGGCCGCATCATCCACGACAGTTCCTGGACGCCAGCCAGCGCATGCATCAATGCGTCCGCATCGGGCGATGAGCCGGGGCTGACATCAGTGGGTCTGCCGCATCGGCTCATCACGCCCTTGAACCAGGCCAGGCCGGCGGGTGCGAGGCCTTTGCCTGTTTCATCGATGGGGATGAAGCGCGCCAGATAGGTGGTCAGCGCCGTGACATGTTGCATCTGATCCAGGCTCATGTCTTGCAAGTCATGTCCCTGGCCCGTCGTGGGGCGCATATAGGCCTGGCGGTTTTGGCGCTCGCTGAGGCGGTGTCTCAATGCCAGCCACCACAGGCGTTCGCGCGGGCTGACCTTGCCATCTGCTCTCAACAAGTCTCTGGCACTTTCGACCAAAGCCCTGCGTTGCTCGATGGGGTCGTTGGCGATGCTGGCGGTGAGTCGCTCAAACTCCAGTATGTGTCTGTTCGCGGCCAGGGCGGCCACGTCGTCCAGGATGCGCTGAGCCTCATGGATGCCCTCGGCCATGTGATGCCACAGTGCGCATTCCCGCTCGTTGTGGATGTTCATCATCAAGGCCAGCGTGATCATGCGGCGTTCAGTCGGGCCTACGAGGTTGTTCAGGCGGATGAGCGCTTCGCGGCTGCGGGCTTCGCGCATCTGCCTGGCCTGCGCAGCGCTCAAAACGGGATCGGTCGGCACTGTGTTGGCAGCCAGCGCGAGCCCGCCAGTGGGCAGCATCCGGGGTTCGACCACATCCATGCGCACGAGTGGTGCAGGCATGGGAGGCAATATCGTGCCGCAGACGCGCCGGATGCGCTCGGACAGGCGTGGGTGGCTGGACAGGCAGCCGGCGGCGCCAGGTTCATTCATCAGCAGGTAGGACACCATGCCGGCTGCGGGATGGCGCATGTGGCCTGCCAGTACTTGCTGGTCATGCCACAGCTTGCGCAGGACGTTACCCAAGCCATCTCTTGATCGTGTGAACTGCACGGCCGATGCGTCGGCCAGGAATTCGCGCTGACGGGATACGGCGGCTTGCAGCATCTTGCCGGCCATCCATCCCAGCCAGCCGGTGATGGAGAACACGAGGCCGATCAGCCATGACAGTGGGCCGACATGGCCTTTCTCGTCTGGCGCCATCAGGGTGCGGCCATAGCCATGAATCAGCGACAGGCCCCAGACCAGTGACAGCACGCGCATGGCCAGTGGCAGGTCGTCTTCCTTGATGTGGCCGAATTCGTGCGCGACCAGGCCTTGCAGTTCGGCGCGTGTGAGGCGATCCAGCGCGCCGCGCGTCACGCACAGCACGAGATCGTCCGGCCCCCAGCCAGCCACGAAGGCATTGATGGCGTCTTCCTTGTGCAGCACATAGACGCGCGGTACGGGTTGGCCGCTGGCCAATGCCATCTCATCGACCACATTGAGCAGGCGGCGCTCGGTGGCGTCATCCGGGTCACGAACCTCTCTGCCGCCCAGCCAGTGCGCCACGCGGGGGCCGCCGCCATCGCGCAGGCGCTGAGCTTCGACGAAGCAGCCGCCCAGCACGAAGAGCATCACCAGGCCGGTGTTGGTCTCGAAGAACAGGGCCGGGAAGCCGACGCTGAAGGGTAGGATCAGTTTGTAGAGCAGAGCCTGCAGCAGGTTCACGGTGACCGTGAGGGCAAGCAACAGCAAGGCAAACAGCCCGATGAGACGGGCTGTGCGGATATGGGCGGCGCGCTGATGTTGTCGAAACTGCATGACAAGCCAGGCGAGAGATCAGAAGCTGACCTTGACGGGGTTGCGTTCCGCCTCGGATGTGGTGGCTTGCAGCATGGCTGCAGTCTGAAAGCTGAACAGACCGGCCACGACGTTGGTGGGGAACTGTTGAGCAGCGTTGTTGTAGTCCAGAGAGGCGTCGTTGAACAACTGGCGTGAGAAGGCGACCTTGTTTTCGGTGTGGGTCAGCTCTTCGCTGAGGTCTTTCAGGCGTTGATCGGCCTTGAGTTCGGGGTAGGACTCCAGCACGGCATTGAAGCGGCCCATGGCGTTGGCCAGCACGCCTTCGGCCATGCCCAGGCTCATGATGGGGCCGGACTGGTTGGGCTTGGACTTGACCAGATCGGTGGCGGCGATCACTTGCGCGCGGGCGGCGGTCACGCGCTCCAGCGTTTCGCGCTCATGCTCCATGTACTTGCGGGCCACTTCGATCAGATTGGGGATCAGGTCATGGCGGCGCTTGAGTTGCACGTCGATCTGGGCAAAGGCGTTGCCGATCTCATTGCGCAGGCGCACCAAGCGGTTGTAGGCGCCCACGGCCCAGAAGAGCAGCAGCGCGCCGATGATCAGAATGAGGATGCTGGGTGTGGTCAAGATGCGGTCCCTGGCTTGCCGGTTCGAGCCGGTCGAATCGCGTGAACTTTACAGGCATTCTGCATATCAGGCCTGGCGTTTGAATGATTCGAAGCCTTCCTGGCGAAGCTGGCAGGCCGGGCAGGTGCCGCAACCGTAGCCCCAGGCATGGCGATGCTGGCGATCGCCCAGGTAGCAGGTGTGCGTGTGCTCGATGATCAGGTCGTTGAGGGTGTCGCCACCCAGGTCGTGGCTCAACTGCCAGGTCTGGGCCTTGGTCAGCCACATCAAGGGGGTCTCGATGGTCATGGGGCTGTCCAGGCCCAGGCTGATCGCCACCTGCAAGGCCTTGAGCGTGTTGTCGCGGCAGTCCGGGTAGCCGGAGTAATCAGTTTCGCACATGCCGCCGATCAACACCGAGGCGCCGCGTCGGTAGGCCAGGGCTGCGGCGAAGTTCAGGAACAGCAGGTTGCGGCCGGGCACGAAAGTGTTGGGCAGGCCATTGGCCTGCATCTCGATGGCGCGCGATTCAGTCAGCGCCGTGTCGGAGATCTGGCCCAGCAAGCCCAGGTCCAGCATGTGGTCATCGCCCAGGCGAGGTGCCCATTGCGGGAAGGTCCGGGTCATTTCCGCGCGCACCTGTTGGCGGCAGTCCAGTTCCACGCGATGGCGTTGCCCGTAATCGAAGCCGAT
This sequence comes from Aquabacterium sp., assembly GCF_004297345.1. Classification (GTDB taxonomy): domain Bacteria; phylum Pseudomonadota; class Gammaproteobacteria; order Burkholderiales; family Burkholderiaceae_C; genus Aquabacterium. The sequence continues at coordinate 3,985 of NZ_SCTN01000514.1, forward strand.
GGTTTCAACGTGGCTGTAGCGCGCCAAGGCCCAGGCCAGGCAGGCGGTTGAATCCTGCCCGCCGGAAAACACGACGAGGGCAGTACGTGGATCAAGGGCGTGGGTAGGACTGGTCACGGTAAATTTCGAGATGTGAAGTGAAGGGCTGGGGCGCGCCATATGGCTTTTCGAGCATAGCTTATGCCTGCCAAAAGGCCCCGAATGTGGCCCCGGATACGCGGGGGCGGTCGGCACGGGGCCCGGATATGGGTGAGAATATAGGGTTTTCGTCAGGCAACCCAAGGCTACACGCCGGGGCGCATCTCCCCCCAGGACTCACACAACATGGCCGCGTTTAACCAAGAGACCGTCACCCACGTCCATCACTGGAACGACACGCTGTTCAGCTTCAAGACCACCCGTGATCCGGGGCTGCGCTTTGCCAGCGGTCACTTCGTGATGATTGGCCTGGAAGTGGACGGCAAGCCCCTGATGCGTGCCTACTCGGTCGCCAGCGCCAATTACGAAGAGCATCTGGAGTTCCTGAGCATCAAGGTGCAAAACGGCCCCCTGACTTCGCGCCTGCAACATTTGAAGGTCGGCGACAAGGTTCTGGTCAGTCGCAAGGCCGTGGGTACCCTGGTGGTGGACGACCTCAAGCCCGCCCCCAACCTCTATCTGTTCGGTACCGGTACCGGTTTGGCACCGTTCATGAGCATCATCCAGGATCCCTACACCTACGAGAAGTTCGACAAGGTGGTGCTGGTCCACGGCGTGCGCACCGTGAGCGAGTTGGCCTATCACGACTACATCACGCAGGATCTGCCCGACCACGAACTGCTGGGCGAGCTGATCCGCGAAAAGCTGCTGTACTACCCGCTGGTCACCCGCGAGCCTTTCCGCAATCAGGGCCGCCTGACCGACCTGATCGTCAACGGCAAGATGGCCGCTGATCTGGGCATGCAGCCGCTCAACCCCCATACCGATCGCGCCATGATGTGCGGAAGCCCCTCCATGCTGACCGACCTGTGCAAGATCCTGGATGAACGTGGTTTCAAGATCTCGCCCTCGCAAGGCGAAGCGGGTGACTACGTGATCGAACGCGCTTTCGTCGAGAAATAAGCGCGGTACTGATCCAGCCTGATTCACGGGGTGTTCCACACGGGGCACCCCGTTTGTCCATGTGATGGCGCCCATGTTGTTCGGCGCCAAGGGAGTCTGTGCTCATGAATGACCGGGTTCTGATTCGTGTGGAAGGCGCCGTGGCGCATGTGGTGCTCAACCGCGCCGACAAGCACAACGGCATGGACTTCCCCATGCTGGACGCCATGCTGGCCGCGCAAAAGAAGATGCGGCGCAACCGCCAGGTGCGCGCCATCATCCTGAGCGGCGATGGCCCGTCGTTTTGCTCCGGCCTGGATTTCAAGACGGCAATGAGCCAGCCCGTACGCACTTTGCTGCGTGCCACGCAATTGCTCTGGCCTTTTGCCAACCAGTTCCAGCGCTGGAGCGTGGGCTGGCGCAAGGTGGGCGTGCCCGTGATCGCGGTCATGCATGGCAACTGCTTTGGCGCCGGGCTGCAACTGGCCCTGGGGGCCGACATCCGCATCTGCAAGCCGGATGCGAAGCTATCCTTGCTGGAAGCCAAGTGGGGCCTGGTGCCCGACATGGGCGGCATCGCCTTGCTGCGTGAGCTGGTGCCCATCGACGTGGCCAAGGAACTGACCTTCACCGGCCGCGTGATCTCGGGGCAGGAGGCGCAGGCCCTGGGGCTGGTCACACATCTGAGTGACGATCCGATGGCCCACGCGCAGCAATTGGCTACTGAGATCGCCACCCGTTCACCTGACAGTGTGGCGGCAGGCAAGTTTTTGCTGCAGCAGGCCTGGCTGGCTTGCGACTACCTGGCATTGCGCGCCGAGCGCCTTTGGCAGCGCCGGGTGATGGGGCGCGCCAACCAACGTATTTCCCTGGCACGAGAACAAGCCAGAAGCAAGGCCGGTGTGGACGGCACGCCTCAGTTGAAACCTTTCAAATCTCGCCAGTTGTAAGCGCGGCACGAACCGCGTTCGGGTTTGCGCGGAATTGGTGGACACTTGCGGGCGTTGAGGAGACATAACAATATGCGCAGCAACGACAAGCAATATGGCAGATTGAACTGGCTGGTCTCCTGGGGGACGCCGGCTGTGGCCCTCGTCGCCTACCTGGCTTTCTGGCCGACCCCTGCAGATCCAGTTGCCTGGCATCCGCCCAAGGATGCCGGTTACACGGGTGCGCATGCACCCAACGAGAAGCTGGCTGATCTGCAGCAGTTGTCCCTGGCCAGTGGTCAGGAGGGGCCTGAGTTCATCGTGGCCAATGGCGGCGTGCTCTATACCGGCCTGAGCAACGGTGACGTTTTGAAGATCAACACGGACGGCCAGCAGCCCGAGATCGTGGTCAACACAGGCGGGCGCCCGCTGGGCCTGGATGTGGATGGCCAAGGCCGCCTGTTGGTGGCCGATGCCATGAAGGGCTTGTTGCGTGTGTCCGGGCGTGGTGCTGATGCCAAGGTCGAGACCTTGTTGGACAAGGTGCAACACCCAGTAGCGGATGACCGCGTGCGTTATGCCGATGCGGTCAAAGTTGGCCCTGGCGGCATCATCTGGCTGACGGATGCCTCGCGCCGTTTTGGCGCCAAGGAGTGGGGCAGCACCTTCGAAGCCAGCGTGCTGGACGTGCTGGAGCACAGTTGTAGCGGTCGCGTGATTGCGCAGGATCCCAACACCTTGGTGGCCCGCGTGGCCATCTCGGGCATGTGCTTTCCCAATGGCATCGAGTTCTCGCGCGATGGCAAGACCATGTACGTCTCCGAGACCGGCACCTACCGGATCCTGGCTGTGGACCTGGCCAAGCTGTCCCTGGTGCGCACGGCTGCGGGTGACAACGGTGTACCGACTCTGGATCAAGCCATGAAGGCGGGCGCGGCCCGCGTGTTCGTGGACAACCTGCCGGGCTTCCCAGACAACCTCACGCGCAGTTCATCCAATCGCCTGTGGGTGGGCTTGACCAAGCCTCGCAGCCCCGTGATCGATGCGGTGGCGGCCTATCCCTTCATGCGCCAGCTCACCTTGCGTCTGCCGCGTTTCCTGTGGCCGGTGCCCAAGGCCTATGGCCATGTGATTGCGTATGACGAGCGCGGTACCGTGGTCGATGACCTGCAGGATTCCTCGGGTGCGTATCCGGAAACCACGGCGGCCACGGAGGCCGATGGCAAGCTGTTCATCCAGAGCCTTAACGCCCATTCGATCGGCTGGCTACCCTATGTGGGGCCACAAGTGCCTCGCGCAGAGGTGGAGTCCTACCTGGAAGGTGCGCCGCCGAAGTGATGGGGTGAGGCGCGTGTCGTCTGCGATGGCTGACGCTGTGTTCAGCGCAGCCAGGCGTCCCAGCCGGTCTTGAGGATCAGCGCACCCACCACGATCAGGAAGGCGCCCCGCACGAAGCCTGCGCCATGGCGCAAGGCCAGGCGCGTGCCGACCGCGCTTCCCGCCACGTTGGCCACAGCCATGGGCAGTGACAGCGCCCACACCACATGCCCGTGCGGGATGAACCAGGCCAGCGCCGCCACATTGGTGGCGAAGTTCAAGCGCTTGGCGCCCGCGCTGGCGTGCAGGAAATCCCAGCCCAGCACGCGCACCAGCGCGAACACAAAGAAGCTGCCCGTGCCGGGGCCAAAGATGCCGTCATAGAAACCAATGCCTGCACCGATGCCGGTGGCCAGCAGGGTTTCGGTTTGAGGCGACCAATGCGGGGCGTGATGACGCCCCATGTCCTTGCGCCACAAGGTATAGAGCCACACGGCGGTCAAGACGATGGGCAGCGCCGCACGAAAGCGCGAGGCCGGCACCAGTGTGGCCAGCCACGCCCCGATCAGGCCGCCCACCATGGCCGCCACGATGGCGCCCATCAGCCGCGAAGAGGGCAGGGTGACCTTTTTGGCGTATTGCCATGCGGCCCAGCCTGTGCCCCAGATGGACGCAGCCTTGTTCGTGCCCAGCAGCGTGGCCGGTACGGCTTGCGGGAACAGGCCGAACAGCGAGGGCACGATGATCAGCCCGCCGCCGCCCACGATGGCATCGACCAGGCCAGCACTGGCGGAGGCGATCAGCATCAGGCCGATGTTGAGCGGGTTGAGGTCAAGCACGTGCGGTAGCGATGCATCAAGTCAAGAAAAAGCCCGGCGTGAAACCGGGCTTGTATCGGGGCCAGCAAGCCTGGGAGTGACGGCGCTTCAGCTGCGCACTTCGCCCTGGCCCAGCACGACGAACTTCATCGACGTCAGGCCTTCCAGGCCGACCGGGCCGCGCGCATGGAACTTGTCCGTGCTGATGCCGATTTCGGCGCCCAGGCCATACTCGAAGCCATCGGCAAAACGCGTGGAGGCATTGATCATCACGCTGGCTGAGTCCACTTCGCGGATGAAGCGCATCGCGTTGGGGTGGTTGGTTGTGAGGATCGAGTCCGTATGGTGCGAGCCGTATTGGTTGATGTGGGCGATGACCTCGTCGAGCGAGTCCACCACCTTCACGGCGATCACGGGGGCGAGGTATTCCTCGTACCAGTCCTGCTCGGTGGCATCGACCACCTTGGCGCCTGGCACGTCAGCCAGGATGGCCTTGGCGCGCGGGCAGGCACGCATCTCGACGTCCTTGGTTGCGAACACGGCGCCGATGCGGGGCAGGAAGGCCGCCGCCTGGTTCACATGCACCAGCAGCGATTCGGTGGCGTTGCAGGGGCTGTACTTCTGCGTTTTGGCGTTATCCGTGACTTTGACGGCCAGATCCAGATCGACTTCGCTGTCGACATAGGTGTGGCAGTTGCCGTCCAGGTGCTTGATCACGGGCACGCGCGCTTCTTTGCTGATGCGCTCGATCAGGCCCTTGCCACCGCGCGGGATGATCACGTCCACGTACTGGGGCATGGTGATCATCTGGCCCACGGCGGCGCGGTCGGTGGTCTGCACCAGTTGCACGCCGTCAGCAGGTAGGCCAGCTTGCGTCAGCGCGGCTTGCACCAGTTTCCACAGGGCCAGGTTGGAGTGGATGGCTTCGGAACCACCACGTAGCACGCAGGCGTTGCCGCTCTTGATGGCCAGCGAGGCGGCTTCAATCGTGACGTTGGGGCGCGATTCGTAGATCATGCCGAACACGCCGATGGGCACGCGCATCTGGCCCACGCTGATGCCCGTGGGGCGGCGGCGCATATTGGTGATCTCGCCGACGGGGTCGGGCAGGGCCGCGACCTGCTCGCAGCTTTCGGCCATGGTCTCGATGACCTTGTCCGTCAGGCGCAGGCGATCGACCATGGGGGCGGCCAGGCCGTTTTTCTCGGCGGCGACGATGTCGGCCTCGTTGCGGGCCTTGAGCTCACCGGCATGGGCGCGGATCTGGCCGGCCAGCGCCAACAGGGCGTTGTTCTTGGCGGCCGTCGGGGCGGCTGCCATGACGGCGGCAGCCACGCGGGCGGCCTGGCCCACGGCGTTCATGTACTGTTCGACCGACTGGTTGGCGGTCACGTCGGCGGAAGATGAAGATGTCGCGGTGTTCATAAGGCAAGATTGTCTCAAACTCCGCCCCTCATGCACCAGATCATCCATATTCACCCTGAAGCGCCGCCCAAACCGGCGCAAGGCGCGCCCTGCAATGGCTGCGGGGTGTGCTGCCTGGCCGAGCCTTGCCCGGTGGGGGTGATCGTCAGCCGGCGGCGGCATGGCGCGTGTGAGGCGCTGGTCTGGTCGGATGAGGCCGGGTGTTACCGATGTGGCTTGTTGGTGGTGGAGGCTGCGGGCGATATGGCCTGGTGGCGGCGTTGGCCCAGGGCGCTGTGGCTGCGCTGGGCGCGCCGGATGATCTCGGCAGGCAGTGGTTGTGATGCGAGTCTGGAAGTGGCCAGCACGCGTGCTGCGTCATCCGAGGACTGAAACAGCGCCTGTTCCGCCCACGTTCTCGGCATTTGGCCGTTCAGCCGTTTTCATAGCATGAAGGCATCCCCAATCGGAGCCTCATCATGCGCAAGAAGCTGCTGCAAAACACCCTGTTCGCCGCCCTGGCTGCGCTGGCTTTGTACATGGCCCAGAAGCAGGCTGTGCCCGAAATGGCCGAGGCAGACAATCTGTCCGTCGTCTACGTGGCGCTGCGCTGAGCCGGCATGCTGCTGTCTTGATGCGGTACGGCGCGTTGGCGCTGGCGGCTGACCTGCCGCCTGAGATGGCGCCAATCAGCGCCAGCCAAACATCATCGACCGTGCAATCAGTTTTTTGACCGGGCTGAAGCGGCCAACCGCACCCAGCCCCAGCCCCCGCAAGGTGGCCAACGCTGGCGCAGGCAGGGTAAAACTGCGCGCCAGGAAATCGGTGGTGGCCAGCAAGGCCCAGCGGTCCGGCTGGCGCCGACGCTGAAACTGCCTCAACGCCCGTTCCACCTTCATCTGCCTGGTGGGCGCGTCATCCTCGACAGCCCATACCGTGCGCTTGAGCGCTTCCAGCAGCTCGTGCACATCCCGCATCCCCAGATTGAAACCTTGGCCCGCCACGGGGTGCAAGGTCTGCGCCGCATTGCCGATGCGCACGATGGCGCGCTCGTTGACCAGTTGGCGGTGAGCGTTGAGGCCGAGCGGGAAATCCTTCAGGGCTGACAGTTGTTTGATGCGGCCCACAGCCGGATGGAAGATGGTGTTGAGCAGCGTGAGGCGTTGTGCATCGTTGAGCGAACGCACGGGGTCATCACCCTGTTGCACGCACCAGACCAGCGCGGCGCGCTTGCCGCTCGGGCCGCCTGGGCTCACGGGGCCGGGGGGCAAGGGCAGCAGAGCGGCGGGGCCGGATGTGGTGAAGCGCTCGAACGCCATGCCGGGTTCGCCATCGTCTTCCAGCTGCACCTGGCCGACCCAGGCGGTTTGCTGGTAATCGTGGCTCACGCCTTGGGGCCAGCTCAGTTTGGCCTGATCGGCGAACACGCCGCCCTCGGCCACAACCACCAGATCGAATGATTCGGCGATGTCGGCATCCACTTCGATGCCGCTGTCCAGGCCTTTGAGGCCGCGAACCGGGGTGCCAAAGCGCATGGCGCAGCGGTGTTCGGCGGCATCAACGGCGGCCAGCCAGGCTTGCTGCAAGGGGGCAACCAGCGTGCCGTAGCTGACAACCGCGCCCAGTTGCGGCACGCCTTGCTCGCGTGCCGAGATGCGCACTTCGGGTTGCTGCTCGCCCGGCCACAGCACGGTGGGTTGCTGTTGCGAGACATGCACTTGCAGGATGGGGGCGCTGCGGCCCGTGGCCTCGATGGCATCCCAGATGCCCATGCGCTGGAGCTCCTGCACGGTGCCTTGCGACAGCGCCAGGGTGCGGGCGTCGCCGGCGATGTCCTTGTCGGCCGGTCGCGCGTCAAACACGGTCACGTGCGCCTGGGGCAGGGCCTGGGCGGCTTGCAGTGCCAGACTGAGGCCGGCCGGGCCTGCGCCGATGACGGCCAGTTTGAGGGTGTGAGCGGGGGGCGCCTGGTGGGAAATGGGCGTGTTCATGGGTCTATTGTCCGCCGCTTTGAACCCTGTTTCGGCAACGGAATCGTGCCGAGTGCGGGGCAGGCGCCGTCTGCTTCCTATAATCTCCGTTCAGTGCACCGTGTTCGCCCGCATCAGCGGGTTACTTTAGTCTGCTTATAGCGTGACCTCCATCTCCGCCCCCCAAGCCAGTTATCGCATCCTCTCTGCCCCTGAAATGGTAGAGGTCGATCAGGTTATCCACCGCCGACTGGCGTCCGAGGTGGCCCTTGTCAATCAGATTTCGCATTACATCGTCAACGCTGGCGGCAAGCGCCTGCGCCCGATGCTGCTGGTGCTGATCGCCCGCGCGCTGGGTTGCACCAACCCGCAGCGTTTCGAGCTGGCGGCCATCGTGGAGTTCATCCACACGGCCACGCTGCTGCACGATGACGTGGTGGACGAGTCCGACCTGCGTCGCGGCCGCAAGACATCCAACGCCATGTTCGGCAATGCGCCCAGCATCCTGGTGGGTGACTTCCTGTATTCGCGCGCCTTCCAGATGATGGTTTCCGTTCAACGCATGCGCGTGATGGAGCTGCTGGCTGAAGCCACGAACGTGATCGCCGAAGGTGAAGTGCTGCAGTTGATGAACATGCACGACCCCGACATCACGGTGGACGACTACCTGCTCGTGGTCGAGTACAAGACGGCGCGCCTGTTCGAAGCCACGGCCCGCCTGGCCGCCATCGTGTCGGACGCCCCGCAAGACATCGAAGACGCCTGTGGCGCCTATGCGCGTGCCCTGGGCACGGCCTTCCAACTGATCGACGACCTGCTGGACTACGACGGCTCCACCGAAGAGCTCGGCAAGACCGTGGGCGATGACCTGCGTGAAGGCAAGCCTACCTTCCCCGTGCTGGTGGCCATGTCGCGTGGCACGCCCGAGCAGCGCGAGATGATCCGCAACGCCATCTTCAACGGCGAAGTCGAGCGCATGCACGACATCGTGGAAGTGGTGCGCGCCACTGGTGCACTGGACGCCACGCGCGAAGCCGCGCACGTTCAGGCAGAGCGCGCCAAGGCCGCTTTGGCCAAGCTCCCCGAGTCTGAATTCCGGGATGCTTTGCTACAATTGGCCTTCGATTCGATCAACCGGCACGCTTGATTTCGGCCCGTTGAAATCGGTCAGATCGGGGTGTAGCTTAGCCTGGTAGAGCGCTACGTTCGGGACGTAGAGGCCGGAGGTTCGAATCCTCTCACCCCGACCAGGTATCCCGCGGATCATGTCTCTTTGATCCGATATCCCACTCCAGCCCATGAACCTGGCCATCTGCAATCTGGCAGTTGGCTTTGGTGCGTCATCTCGGCGCATGCACCATAAGGCGTCATCAGGTCACCGTATACGCTGGCACGGAACTGGCTTATACACAAGCAGGAGGCGCCTGATTCGGTGTCTTGATGGTCGCTAGGGTTCCGACAGCGTGCGCTGCATGGCTGTGTCTGGTCCGAGAGCAACCGGCCTGTCGCGCTTCTCGAAGTGCGTTGGCTCCACGGCGGGACAAAAGCCCGGGAGGTTCACTTCGAATGAGGTGGTCTCCTGCTTTGTCCTTTTACCTGGAGCCGTCAATGATATTTTCTCTGCGTCAAGTCGTCACGCGCGCAACGTCTGCCGTTGTTGGAGGAACCCTGGCCTTAGGCGCCATGCTGGCTTCAGGGGCCGCACATGCCGAAGTCAAAGTAGGTGTGTCTGACTGGCCGGGCTGGGTGGCCTGGTACGTGGCCGAGCAGAAGGGCTTCTTCAGGAAGCACGGTGCTGACGTCAAGCTGGTCTGGTTTGCCAATTACACCGATTCGATTTCGGCGCTGTCTGCCGGGCAACTGGATGCGAACTCCCAGGCCTGGTCCGACACCATGGGCCCCTTGGCCAAGGGCGTGCCCGTGAAGGCCATCCTGGTCAATGACAACTCGGCTGGTAACGATGCCGTGGTGGTCAGCCCCAAGATCAAGTCTTTTGCCGATCTCAAGGGCAAGTCGGTGGCGCTGGAGCAGTTCAGCGTGTCGCACTTCATCCTGGTCAACGCCTTGGCCAAGAACGGCTTGAAGCAGTCTGACGTCAAGATCGTCAACTTGGCAGCTGGCGACGCAGCAGCCGCCTTCATGAGCGGCCGTGTGGATGCGGCCGCGCTGTGGAACCCCTGGATCCATCAGATTGAAGCCAGCGGCAAGGGACGTGCGCTGTTCACGTCCAAGGAGTTGCCAGGCCTGGTGCCTGACTTGTTGGTGGCGCACGAGAAGGCCATCAAGGGCAAGCGCAAGGAACTGGTCGGCATGATCAAGGCTTGGTTCGATACCGTGGCCTTCATCCAGGCCAAGCCCGATGAAGCCTCGGCCATCATGAGCAAGGTGGTGAGCCTCAAGCCTGATGAGTACAAGGTGCTTCTGCCTGGCACGCGCTTTTTCGATGCCAAGCTCAATCAGGAAGCACTGGGTGATGCCAGCAAGCCTCTGTCTTTGCTGGGTGTGTCTCCCACGGTGCTCAAGTTCCTGAATGAGAACAAGCTCATCGATGGCAAGCCGGATCCGGCCAAGGGCATCGACGCCAGCCTGCTGGCCGAGGCACTCAAGTAAGTCATCGACACTGCAGGAGGCCCGCATGGCTGTCACTGAACCTCGTCCTTCACCCGCACCCGTTCTCTGGCAGGTGCGCGCAGGGATACCGCGTCAGCTGTACTGGCTGCTGGCCTTCTTGGGCCTGGTCGTGCCTTTGACGCTGTGGTGGATGGGCAGTCTGTCGGGCACGGACAGTGTCTTTCTGCCGTCCCCGGCGAAGGTGTGGGCGCGCACCCTGACCTGGTGGACGGAAGACGCGCTGCTCAATGACATCACCATCAGCATCGGGCGTGTGGTGGCAGGCTTTCTGGTGTCGGCCATGATCGCCTTGCCGCTGGGCTTGTTGATCGGCAGCTTCAAAGCCGTGCAAGGCCTGCTGGAGCCGCTCACCGAGTTCATTCGCTACATGCCGGCTGTGGCCTTCATTCCCTTGGTCATGCTGTGGGTGGGCATCGATGAGTCTTCCAAGGTCGCCATCATCTTCATCGGTACTTTCTTTCAGATGATGCTGCTGGTGGCGGAAGACGTGCGGCGCGTGCCCATGGCGCAGATCGAAGCGGCACAGACCATGGGCGCCAACCGGCGCGAGCTGGTCGAGAAGGTCATCCTGCCTTCGGCCAAGCCGGCCTTGCTGGACACCATGCGCGTGTGCATGGGCAGTGCCTGGACCTATCTGGTGGTGGCTGAACTGGTGGCCGCCAACTCCGGGCTGGGGCATGCCATCCTCAAGGCGCAGCGCTTTCTTCAGACCGACAAGATCTTCGCGGGCATCCTCATCATCGGCCTGATTGGTTTGTTGACGGACCAGGCCTTTCGATTGGTGCACCGCAAGCTCTATCCATGGGCTCATCTGAAAGGCTGACACATGTCGCAAGTCCATTCCATCGCGCCCAAGATCGATGTCCGGCACGTCTACAAGCGTTATGAGTCTGCCAGTGTGGATGCGCTGCAGGACGTCAATCTGCAGATCAGGGCCAATGAGTTCATCACCTTCGTGGGGGCATCTGGTTGCGGCAAGTCGACCTTGTTGCGCACCATTGGTGGGCTGGAGCGCCACACGGGGGGCGAGCTGTTCGTCAATGGGCAAGCCATAGCGGGCCCCGGGCCTGATCGTGGCATGGTGTTCCAGCACTACAGCCTGTATCCGTGGATGTCTGTGCGCGAGAACATCAAGTTCTGCCGGCAACTGGCAGCGCACACACGTGATCGCAGCAGTGGTGATGTGGAGGTGGCTTCGGGCCGGGCGGATGCCTTGCTGCGCCTGGTGGGCTTGGGGCATGCGGCAGACGCGTGGCCCAACCAACTGTCAGGCGGCATGCAGCAGCGTGTGGCCATTGCGCGCGCACTGATGTCTCGGCCTGAGATCCTGTTGATGGACGAGCCGTTTGGTGCTCTGGATGCGCAGACACGTGAAGTCATGCACGACCTCATCCTGCATGTCCACCGCCTTGAAAAATCCACCATCGTGTTCGTGACGCACGATGTGGAGGAGGCCATCTATCTGGGGCAGCGCATCGTGCTGATGGCGCCGCGCCCAGGGCGCATCGACACCATCTACGACACACCCTTGCCTGCACAGCGCACGCAGGACATGAAGCACGCGCCGGAGTTCCTGGCGCTCAAACGACAGATTCTGGCTCGCATCCGCGAGACCTCGGGGATGGCGACTGATCACGATCTGCTGGATCAGTTGTCACGCACCGCGACAGCCTGAACTTTCATTTTCTTCACGCACCGAGCAAACACCTTGGCCCACCGTTTGGTGGGCCTGTTGGAGAACGCATGTCTGAACATACCGAACACCAGCTCGACAACCCACCAGCGACTCAGCCGGTGGATGCGCACCCACACTGGCAGCGCTTTTCGCCGGAGCTACCCGCAGACCGAGTGGTCTTCAGCGAGGTGGTGCCGGGTGGCGGGCACTGGAGCTGGCGCCTGAGCCGTGGCATGGCGCTGCGCTACGTGGCCCTGGATGCCAGCGCCAATTGCTCGGTGGTGCTCTATGCCGCGCAGGACAAGCTCGAACGCTACAACATGCCAGACAGCCTCAAGGCGCAGCACACGGCCCACTACGAGCGAGGCCACGTGCTGATGAGCGACATGGGGCGCGCGATGGCCTCCATCACCGAAGACAACCTGGGCTGGCACGACCCCTTTGGTGGCCTGCTCGATGCGCGTCGCATGGCGGCCAAGTATGGTGGCAAGCGCTTCGAGGCTGCCCGCAACGGGATGTACCGCAGCGGCAAGGAGGGCCTGCTGATCGAGATCGGCAAGCATGGACTGGGTGCGCGTGACCTCATCGCGCCGGTCAACCTGTTCAGCAAGGTCAGCGTGGATGAGGCAGGGCGCTTCCAGTTTCACGAAGGCCATTGCCCTGCTGGTTCGATGGTGGAGTTGCGCCTGGACATGGATGTGATCGTGGCCATCAGCACAGCCCCTCATCCGCTGGACCCTCGCCCTGCTTATGCGCCAGCCAAGGTGGGCATCACGGCCTGGCGCAAAGGCCCGGCACCCGCAGACGACTTCTGCCGCCACTTCCGCCCCGAGTGCGCGCGCGCCCACCACAACAGCGATGTGCTGGCCTTGTGCTGATGATCAGGAAGGACGCCCCCATGACCGATACCATCTCGACGCTCCACGAAAGCGCGCTGGATCCGGCTACCGCCACGCTGCGCCATCGTCAACCTGCTGGCGAGCCCTGGCTCACCGAGATCAAGCAGGGCCAGACCATGCGCATCCTCGACCTGGAAGGCAACCAGGCGGTGGACATCATCTTCTACAACCGTCACGACGTGGCCGAGCACTACAGCGCCAGCGACACCTTGCTGGAGCAAGGCAGCATCTACCTGAGCACGGGCTCGGTGCTGTTGAGCAACGAAGGCCGCCCCATGCTGACCATCGTGGCCGATACCTGCGGCCGCCACGACACGCTGGGTGGCGCCTGCGCGGCCGAAAGCAACACCGTGCGCTACGCCTTGCAAAAGAAGTTCATGCATTCGTGCCGTGACAACTACCTGCTGGCCATCGCTCAGGTGGACGCGGGCCTGAGCAAGCGCGACCTGGTGCCCAACATCAACTTCTTCATGAACGTGCCTGTCACGCCAGAAGGCGGGCTGACCTTTGCCGATGGGGTGTCTGCGCCTGGCAAGTACGTGGAGCTGCGCGCCGAGATGGACCTGTGGATGCTGGTGTCCAACTGCCCACAGCTCAACAACCCTTGCAACGCCTACAACCCCACGCCGGTCGAATTCATCATCTGGGACGGAGCCTGAAGCCATGTTCACCAAGGTCCTGATCGCCAACCGCGGTGCCATTGCCTGCCGCATCATCCGCACGCTCAAGAAGCTGGGCGTGACCAGTGTGGCCGTGTACTCCGAGGCCGATGTGGCTTCACGCCATGTGCGAGAAGCCGATGAGGCTTACTGCATCGGCCCGGCACTCGCGGCCGAGAGCTACCTGAGGCAGGACACCATCCTGGCGATTGCCAAACAGTGCGGTGCCCAGGCCATCCATCCCGGCTATGGCTTCCTGTCTGAGAATGCCGGCTTTGCGCAAGCTTGTGAGGACGCAGGCATCGCCTTCATCGGCCCGGCGCCCAGTCACATGCAGGCCTTTGGCCTCAAGCACACCGCCCGCGAACTGGCCGAAGCCTGCAAGGTGCCGCTGCTGCCCGGCTCGGGCCTGTTGAACGATGCCGCGCACGCGATGCAAGAGGCCGCGCGCATCGGTTATCCGGTGATGCTCAAAAGCACGGCGGGCGGCGGTGGCATCGGCATGCGCCTGGTACGCAACGATGCCGAGTTGACCGAGGCTTTTGGCGCCGTGCAACGCCTGGCCAGTGCGAACTTCAAGGATGCCGGCCTGTTCCTGGAAAAGTTCGTTGAACAAGCCCGGCACATCGAGGTGCAGGTGTTCGGTGATGGCCAAGGCCATGTGATCGCCCTGGGCGAGCGTGACTGCTCGGCCCAGCGCCGCAACCAGAAGGTGGTGGAAGAAACCCCTGCGCCCGGTTTGACGGACGCGCAGCGACATGAGTTGCACGCCACGGCCGTGAAGCTGGCTCAACAGGTCAGCTACCGCAACGCGGGCACGGTGGAGTTTGTCTACGACGCCGATACCGGTGCCTTTTACTTCCTGGAGGTGAACACCCGCCTGCAGGTGGAGCACGGCGTGACGGAGCAGGTCAGCGGTGTCGATCTGGTGGCCTGGATGGTGCAACTGGCCGCAGGCGATCTGCCTCCGCTGCACACCCTGCAGCCCACGTTGAGCGGCGCGTCCATCCAGGTGCGCCTGTACGCTGAAGACCCGGCGCGCAACTTTCAGCCCAGCACGGGCGTGCTCACCGAGGTGCGCTGGCCAGAAGGGACGCAAGCCGGCCCCGGCCATCCGCTGCGTGTGGACACCTGGGTTGAGCGCGGCACCGAGGTCAGCGCGTATTACGACCCCATGCTGGCCAAGCTCATCGTCACCGCGCCCACGCGAGAGCAGGCGCTGGTCCAGTTGCAACAGGCATTGGCCGACACCCGCATCGCCGGCATCGAGACCAACCTGGCCTACCTGCGCCAGATCCTGGCTGAGCCCACCTTCCAGCAAGGCCGCCAGACCACACGCTTTCTGGGCACGCTGACGCACACACCTCAAGCCTTCGAAGTGCTGGATGGCGGTGTGCAGACCACCGTGCAGGATTGGCCCGCCCGCCTGGGTCACTGGGACGTGGGTGTGCCACCCTCCGGCCCGATGGACGCTTACGGCCACCGTGTGGCCAACGCCCTGGTCGGCAATGCGCCCGATGCCGCCGCGCTGGAATGCACCATGGCCGGCCCCACGCTGCGCTTTCACACAGCGGCCGTGGTGGCCATCACGGGTGCTCCTGCGCCGGTCACGCTCAATGGCCAGGCCGTGCCCATGTGGCAGGCCATCGCCGTACCTGCCGGCGGCGTGCTGGCCGTGGGCCGGCTGTCGGACACCGGCTGCCGCCTGGCGATCGCCGTGGGCGGCGGCATCGACGTGCCGCTGTACCTGGGTAGCCGCAGCACCTTCACGCTGGGCCAGTTCGGTGGCCACGCCGGCCGCACCCTGCGTGTGGGCGACATGGTTCACCTGATGGACCCGCAAGTGGCAGTAAGTAAAGGCCTGGCTGGCCGTTGCACGCCGCCTGCGCTGCAGCCTGCCATCGGCCACAACTGGGACATAGGGGTGCTCTACGGCCCGCATGGCGCACCCGACTTCTTCACGTCAGATGACGTGACCATGTTCTTCGCCACCGACTGGCAGGTGCACTACAACTCCAGCCGTACCGGCGTGCGCCTGATTGGTCCCAAGCCTCAATGGGCGCGCCATGATGGCGGCGAGGCCGGCCTGCACCCGTCCAACATCCACGACAACGCCTACGCCATCGGCGCCATCGACTTCACGGGTGACATGCCCGTCATCCTGGGCCCGGATGGCCCGAGTCTGGGCGGCTTCGTTTGCCCGGCTGTGGTGGTCGATGCAGAGCTGTGGAAGCTTGGCCAATTGCGCCCCGGCGACACGGTGCGCTTCAATCGCCTGAGCCTGGATCAGGCCGCACAGCGCAGCGCGCAGATCGAGGCTGCCATCGCTTCCTTGTGCGCGCCCACTGCGGCTGACACCTCGTTGCCCGCCGCGCCGCAAGACGATGCCAAGGCTTGCCCCAGCCCCATTGTCCTGAGCGATCCCGCCCGTGATGATGTCCCTGCCATGGTCATTCGCCAGGCGGGTGACCGGTACGTGTTGGTTGAATTCGGCCCATTGATGCTGGACATCGAGCTGCGCCTGCGTGTGCATGTGTTGATGACCGCATTGCAGGCGCGTCAGGCGCGGGGCGAACTGCCAGGCCTGATTGATCTCACGCCGGGCATCCGTTCATTGCAGGTGCATTTCAACCCGGCTGTGCTGTCTCGCGCCGAGTTGCTGCGCATCCTGCAGGAGGAAGAGACTCAACTGCCAGCCGTGGACGACATGGCCGTACCCAGCCGCATCGTTCACTTGCCTTTGGCATGGAACGATTCGCAAACCCGTCTGGCCATCGAGAAGTACATGCAATCGGTGCGACCCGATGCGCCATGGTGCCCCAGCAACATCGAGTTCATCCGACGCATCAACGACCTCGACAGTGCAGAGGCGGTGCAGCAACTCTTCTTTGACACGCGCTACCTGGTCATGGGTCTGGGCGATGTGTACCTTGGCGCGCCCGTGGCCACGCCGCTGGACCCACGCCAGCGCCTCGTCACCACGAAGTACAACCCCGCTCGAACCTGGACGCCCGAAAATGCCGTGGGCATTGGCGGCGCCTACCTGTGCGTCTATGGCATGGAAGGCCCTGGCGGCTATCAGTTTGTGGGTCGGACCGTGCAGATGTGGAACCGCTGGCGTCACGGTGATGGCGCTTCACCCGAGTTCACTCAGCCGTGGCTGCTGCGCTTTTTTGATCAGCTCCATTTCTATCCCGTCAGTGAAGACGAACTGATGCGTCTGCGGCAGGACTTCCCATTGGGCCGCGCCAGCCTGCGCATTGAAGACACCACTTTCAGCCTCAAGGATTACCGCGCCTTCCTGGCGCGCGAGGCCGACAGCATCGCCGCTTTCAAACGCCGGCAGCAGGCGGCTTTCGAGGCTGAGCGCGAGCGTTGGCGCGCAGCGGGCCAGGCCGAGTACGTCAGCGACGACAGCACCCAACCCGCAGCCGATCACGAAGATGATCTGCCGGAGGGCGCGCAAGCGGTGGCCAGTGCCGTACAGGGCAGCGTCTGGCAGGTCCTGGTCAAGGAGGGCGATGTCGTTGAGGCCGGTCAGGCATTGGTGGTGGTCGAATCCATGAAGATGGAGTTCCCCATCTGTGCGCCGAGATCAGGCGTCGTCTGGCGCGTGGCCTGCAAGGCGGGTGGTGCCGTGCAGGCCGGGCAGACAGTGGCCGTGCTGCAATGAGGTTTCCGGGGACTTTCGGGAGAGATCCCTGAGTCTTGCTGCGCATGCGTGATGGCAGAATGACTCGTTGTCCGATGAAGTACCAAGGCTGGTGGCAGTATGAGCAAGATCGCGGTTTATCAGATCTATTACGATCAGGCGACCAAGGCGCAGGTACAGCCGAATTTCATCCCCTTGGACAACACGGCCAATGAGCGGCCTGATTGGTACGAGTTCTGGGTCATCCTGAAGTTCTTGCGAGAAAACGAACTCAAGGATGACACCTGGTATGCCTTCCTGTCGCCCAAGTTCACCTTCAAGACGGGCTTTGACTCCAGGCTGGTACTGCAGGTTTTGAACGACCATGCGCGCCATGCCAGCGTGGTGCTGCTGTCGCCATTCTGGGATCAGATCTTTTACTTCAAGAATCCTTGGGAGCAAGGCGAGATGGTGCATCCCGGCATCACGG
>NZ_SCTN01000515.1 GCF_004297345.1 Aquabacterium sp.
GATCTGTTCATGGGCGGCCTGGTGCTGATTTTGGCCCTGGGTGTGTTCCTGCCGATGTGGAACCTGGGTAGTGCGGCCATGAAACACTGATCAAAGGCGTACACCATGAAGCAAACGCAACGCGGGTTCACGATGATCGAGTTGATCGTGGTCATCGTCATCCTGGGTATCCTGGCTGCTGTGGCCCTGCCCAAGTTCCTGGACTTATCCGGGGATGCGAAAGCCGCAGCGCTCAAAGGCATCACGGCCAGCGTGGCTGGTGCCATGACGGTGAACTACGGCGGATGCTCTGCCACGAGCCACTTGACCAGTGGCGCCAACGCGGCCAAGTGCCATACGGTGCGCTATTGCGATGACATCGCCGCTGTCATGGTGCAGCCGATCGATGCCAGCGAATACACCATTTCACATACCGATCTGACCACGACCAATGGCAGCACCGGCAATTGCACGATGACGCAGATCAGTTCCGGGAACACTTTGCAGTTTTCGGGCATTTCTGCTGGCAACCCTTGACGAAATAAGTTCTCGTCGGCATCTCAAGCTTGGCGAGAAGTGGACGAAAAGATATTCAACCGTGCATTTTTGAAAGCGCCGGGCGGCACGACTGGCGAGCTGACTCGGCCTTCACCCCAATACGAGGTACCTGATATGAAACGCAATCAATCCGGCTTCACCATGATCGAATTGATCGTGGTCATTGTCATCCTGGGCATCCTTGCCGCCACGGCCTTGCCCAAGTTCATTGACCTGAGCAGTGATGCCAAGCTGGCAGCCGTCAAGGGCATGGCGGGCTCGGCAAACAGTGCCATGTCCATCAACTATGCGGGTTGTGCGGCCAACAGCCAGGTGGCCCTGGCCGGCAAGTGCGTGGCCATCACCAACTGCACTGACGTGAGCAATTTGATGCAGACCCCGTTGACTGGCTACACCGTGACCGCAGCGGCCATCGCCTCGCCAGTCGGCACGGCTGTGACCTGCACGCTGGCCGATTCCACTGACGGCACCAAGACCGCCACCTTCACGGGCTTGCGTACGATCAACTGATCAAGTCTGCTCGGCCCAAAGCGGCCACCCAAGCGGCCATCAACTCGGGATGCGTTCCGATTTGGTGGCTTTTTTCACATGAAGATGTAACGATCTTAAGTATCGTGGGTGAATGCCGAAAGATACACACAGGGCATGGTTTTGTCCCTGTGTGCCGGGCGTTCGCGGGGAGCGCAGGCCGCATCTCACCATTGAAGGGCATGTTCATGAAACGCACACAATCGGGCTTCACGATGATCGAATTGATCGTGGTCATCGTCATCCTGGGCATTCTGGCCGCCACGGCGCTGCCCAAGTTCATCGATCTGAGCAGTGACGCCAAGCTGGCGGCCGTCAAAGGCATGGCTGGGTCAGCCAATAGCGCCATGTCCATCAATTACGCTGGTTGCGCGGCCAACAGCCAGGTCGCCCTGGCCGGCAAATGCGTGGCCATCACCAACTGCACTGACGTAAGCCTGCTGATGCAGACGCCGCTGACCGGCTACACCGTGACGGCTGCCGCCATCGCCTCGCCAGTCGGCACGGCTGTGACCTGCACGCTGGCCGACTCCACTGACGCCACCAAGTCAGCCACCTTCACTGGCCTGCGCACCATCAACTGATCAACGCCGCAGCCCGGCCTTGGCAAGCCACCAAAACCAGCGTGCGTTCTGGTTCTGGTGGCTTGTGTGCTTTTGGCCGAACGTCTGAGGGCTGATCCCAGGCTTATTCGCTGCTTTCGGTTTTGCCACTTTTACCAAAATTGGTATCAATCCCGTTTTCACATTGGAGCGCCTGTAGTGAAGGGTTTGCAGTCAAAGGTCGAAGCCGGGTTCACGCTGATTGAACTCGTATCGGTGATGAGCCTGATCGGCATCATGGCCTTCTTCGCCTTGCCCAAACTCACCCAGGTCATGTCTCTGCAATCGGCGGGCTTCAAAGACCAGGTCAAGGGCACCATCGACTACGCGCGCAAGATCGCCGTGGCCCAGCGCCGGCATGTGTGCGTGACCATCGCGGCCAGCACCGTCACCGTCACGTCAGACAAAGGCTTGCCGGTCAACCACACGAACGGCACTTGTGCCAGCACGCTGCTGCTGCCGTCAGGCTTGAATGTGGTGACGGCGCCCACCGGCGTCACGATGAGCCCGGCGGTGGTGCTGGATTTTGACGCTGAGGGTCGGCCCGTTACGGGGGCGCCCGCCACCATCACACTGACCAATGCCAGCGTCAGCCAGTCGTCCACCTTGACGGTGGAATCGGAAAGCGGCTATGTCCACTGACCGGGGCCAGCGCGGCATCTCGCTCATCGAGCTCATCATCTTCATCATGGTGGTGGGCACGGCTCTGGCCGGCGTCGTGTCCATGCTGGACATGGGTGTCTTGCACAGCGCCGACCCGATGGTGCGCAAGCAGATGTTGTCCATCGCGGAAGGGCTGCTCGACGAGGTCGATCAAATGCCCTTCACAGCCTGCGATCCGGTGACCAACACCAACCCTTCCGCCACGACCACGGCGCAGTGCACGCCAGCCTCAAGCTATCAGCAATTTGGCTACCCGACAGCAGGCCTCTCGCCGCGTAGCAATTTCAACAACCTGGGCAACTACTGCAGCAATGCAGGGCCCAGCGCGGCAACGTGCAGCCTGCTTACCTTGGGCTCATCGTCAACAGCCATGCCTGATCTGACCGGCAGCACAACGGGGGCTCCGCAGGGCTATTGGGCCACCGTGGCTTTGACGCCCGAGGCCTTGTGGGGCGTCACCTCCAACTCCACTGCGGCGACGATGAATGTCTTGCGGGTGACGGTCACGGTCTACTACGGCAGCGAAAGCCTGCGCCTGGACACGTACCGCACCCGCTGGTCCCCCGCGCCCATGATTTCGCCATGAGCACCCAAGCCCGAACTCCCACCCGATCGAGGCGGCATCACGCCGGCTTCACGCTGA
>NZ_SCTN01000516.1 GCF_004297345.1 Aquabacterium sp.
TGGCGGCCCCAGATAGCCCCAGATGGCCGGGGGGACGGGTCATTTCGTGTGTCCGGATGCCCCTGGCAGGTAGCGCTCGTCGGAGTAGGTCAGCATCCATTCGGGCCGGAACGCCACGAAAATCGCCGTGAGCATGCCTGTGCTGATGGCCTCGCCCCAGCCCAGCAGCCAGTTGGCCAGCATCCATTCTTCTGTGGCGATGGTGTCGGGCTTGTGCTGGGCGAAAAGCGCCAGGTAGCCGGTCAGGGTGACCGACAGTGCCGTGACCACAAATCCTCGCCCCAGGATGTAGACAAACAGGTGTTTGGGCATCCAGCGCCTCACGGCCAGACCCAAAAACAAGGCCAGAGTGGCCGGGATGACGCCCAGCCAGACAATGTGCGTGACCAGCGCGTCAGGATCGGGCCATGTGCGCGCCTGGATGAGTTCGGCGGCCAGGGCAATCGGCAGCAGGCTCCACATCGCAAGTGGCCACCCGAACATCAGCACCAACAGGCAGGCGCCGCTGACGTGCAGGGGCAGGCCATTGGGCAGCAGGTGCTGGGTCCACCATACGCAGGGCAGCAGCACCATCGCGCCCATCCAGGGGCTTTGCAGCGGCGCGTGCCGCAGTGGCAGCCAGGGCTTGAAGGGCAGGGCGGCGCCCAGGGCCGTCAGCAAAACGGCCCAGTCCAGCCAATCGGGCAGGGGGCCCATCACGTGGCCTGGGTGGCTCGCCAGTCAGCGGGCTTGATCAGCCCAGCAGACCGGTTTCGGCGTTGTGCTGAGGCAGATCGACCTTGGGCGCGGGCTTCCAGCCCTTCTTGCGGTGCTCGACGACCACATTGGTGTAGATGCCGCCGCGCACGTACCACTTGGCGGTGATGCGCACGAAGCGTGGGTCGATGGCTTTGACGATGTCCGTGAGGATGTCGTTGGTGACTTTTTCGTGGAAGGCGCCGTCATTGCGGTAGCTCCACATGTACATCTTCAGGCTCTTGAGTTCGATGCACAGCTTGTCAGCGATGCAGTCGATCGTGAAGTGCGCGAAATCAGGCTGGCCGGTCAGTGGGCAAAAGCAGGTGAACTCGGGCACCTGGAACTGGATGACGTAGTCGCGCTGAGGGGCTGGGTTGGGGAACACGTCCAGATGGCGCGACGGCGCGGAAGGCGGCGTGGCCGGCTTGGCGCGGGCGCCCACCTTCAAGTCGGCTTGGGCAGCGGCCTTCTTGGCTGGCGCCTTGGTCTTGGCGTTGGACTTGACTTCAGCGGCGCTGGTGGCGGGGGCTTTCTTGGCCATGGCGGACTACTTATCGTTAAAGGGGGAATCGGCAAAAGTGCAATGCTATCATCTTTGGTTGATTCTGACCTGTCTGTGAATAGGTTTTGTCAAACAAATCAATGACTTAGCGGGTTTTTCGGAGGCGCGAGTCCCGGGCCGACATCAAGCATGCGACTGAATTCGATCAAGCTGTCTGGCTTCAAGTCATTCGCTGAACCAACGCACTTCCACCTGCCAGGGCAACTGGTCGGGGTGGTGGGCCCCAATGGTTGCGGTAAATCCAACATCATGGACGCCGTCCGTTGGGTGCTGGGCGAGTCCAAAGCGTCCGAGTTGCGTGGCGAATCCATGCAGGACGTGATCTTCAACGGCTCGGGCAACCGCAAGCCGGCCAGCCGTTCCAGCGTGGAACTGGTGTTCAGCAATGAACTGGGCCGCGCAGGTGGCCAGTGGAACCAGTTTTCCGAAATCGCGGTCAAGCGTGTGCTGACCCGCGACGGCAACTCCAGCTACTTCATCAACAACCAGCCTGTGCGCCGTCGCGACGTGCAGGATGTGTTCCTGGGCACGGGCCTGGGCCCGCGCGCCTACGCCATCATTGGTCAGGGCACGATCAGCCGCATCATCGAATCCAAGCCGGAAGAGATGCGCCTGTTCCTGGAAGAAGCCGCTGGCGTGTCCAAGTACAAGGAGCGCCGCCGCGAGACCGAGAACCGCCTCAAAGACACGCGCGAGAACCTGACTCGCGTCGAAGACATCCTGCGCGAGCTGAACAACAACCTCGACAAGCTGGAAAAGCAGGCCGAAGTGGCCACGCGCTATCACGGCCTGCAGGAGCAGGGCACGCTCAAGCTGCATCAACTGTGGTTCCTCAAGCACCGCGATGCGGCCACGGAAGAGACGCGCATCAAGCAAGCGGCACTCGAAGCCACCAATGCGCTCGAAGCCCGCATGGCCGAGTTGCGTGCGGTTGAAGCCGAGCTGGAACATGTGCGCCAGGATCACTACGCCGCCAGCGACGAACTGCATACCGCGCAAGGCGTGCTGGCTGAAGCCAACCTGGAAGTCAGCCGCCTGGAAGAGCGCATCCGCTATGTGGTGGAAGGTCGCCAGCGCGTGGAACAACGCCTGGCCGAGCTGAAAGGCCAGAACGACCAGTGGGCCGAGCGCCGCGCTGCGGCCGAGTTCGAACTGGAAGAGCTGGCCGAGAAGATGCTGACCGCTGAAGAGCAGGCCGAAATCATGTCTGCCCAGGCTGAAGAGCTGGCTGGCAACATCCCCGGTTTTGAAGATGCCGTGCGTGCGTCCACCACACGAGCCAACGAGCAGCGCGGTGTGGCAGGGCAGGTGCAGCAACAGATCCAGTTGTTGGCCGCTGAATCTCGCAACATCGATGACCAGTCTCGCCAGTTGAACCTGCGCCGCGAGCGCCTGGCCACCGAGCGCCAAGGCCTGGCTGCCACGGACGATGCCCGCCTGATCGACATGCGCCGGCAGTTGGAGATCGGCCAGGAAGAGCTGGCCGTGTTCGAAGCGCAACTGGGCGAACTGACCGAATCCGTGCCTTTGCTGGATGAGGCTCGCAAGGCCGCGCAGGCCGACAGCAACGCACAAGCTGCCAAGCAAGCCGAGTTGTCTGCTCGCCTGGATGCCTTGCGCACCTTGCAAGAGAAGGTGCAAACCGAAGGCAAGCTCAAGCCCTGGTTGGCCAAGCACGGGCTGGAAAGCCTGCAAGGCCTGTGGACCCGTGTTCACATCGACACCGGCTGGGAAAACGCGCTGGAATCGGCGCTGCGCGAGCGCCTGTCCGCGCTGGAAGTGGGCCGTGTGGAAACGGTGCGCGCGTTCGAGAACGATGCGCCACCCGCCAAGCTGGCCTTCTACAGCCTGCCTCAAGGTGGCATCCAAAACACGCACCACACGCTGCCGCGTTTGTCGGACCTGTTGCGCCTGAATGATCAAGGTCTCAAAGCCCTGATGAACGATTGGCTGGAAGGTGTTTACACGGCCAGCAATCTGGAAGAGGCGCTGGCCAACCGCAGCAAGCTCACGCACGGCGAGGTCATCATGACCCAGGCTGGCCACATGGTCAGCCAGTTCGCTGTGAGCTTCTACGCGCCTGATTCCGAACAGGCTGGGATGCTTGCTCGTGCCCAGGAAATCGAGAACCTGGAAAAGCAGCTTCGTGCGCAATCGCTGATCGCCGAAGATGCCCGCTCCAGCCTGATCCGCGCTGAAGCGGCTTATACCGATGCAGCTCAACGCCTGGCCACGGCTCGCCGTGATACCAGCGAGATCCAGCAACGCACACACCAGTTGCAAGTGGAAGTGCTGCGCCTGACACAGCAGGCCGAGCAGACCAACACACGCCGTGGCCAGATCGAAGAAGAACTGGCCGAGATCGACGCGCAACTGGGTGACTTGCAGGAGCGCCGCGCCACAGGCGAAGCCCGCTTTGAAGAGCTGGACCTGAGCCTGGCAGACGCGCAAGAAAAACACGCGCAACTGGAAGAGGCTGTGATTGAAGCCGAGCGCAAGCTCAACCAGGCGCGCGAGCAAGCACGTGCCCTGGAACGCCAGGCGCAAGAAGCGCAATTCAGCGCCCGCTCCATGGCCGCGCGCCGGGGCGAGTTGCAACGCGGCATCGAAACCGCTGCCCAGCAGATTCAGACCAACGAGGCCTCGGCGGCGCAACTGCATGAAGAGCACGCGCGCTTGAGCGAATCGACCTCGCAGACAGGGCTGGATGATGCGCTGGCCGTCAAGCTCGAGAAAGAGGGCCTGCTGCTGCTGACGCGCAATCGCTACGAGGATCTGTCAGCGCAACTGCGCCGCGCTGATGAACAGCGCATGACGTTTGAGCGCAGCTTGCAGCCCTTGCGTGACGAGATCACCAAGCTGCAACTGGAACTGCAGGCCGCCACACTGGGTGGCGCACAGTTCCTGGAGCAACTGACGGCGGCGGAGGTCAATCTCGAAGTCCTGGCCGAAGTGATCGAGCGCGATGGCGTGAAGCTCTATGGCCTGCAAACCGAGATCGACCGCATCCAGCGTGAGATCAACGCCCTGGGCGCGGTCAACCTGGCCGCGCTGGATGAATTGACAGCCGCCCGCGAGCGCAAAGGCTTCCTGGATTCACAGATGGCCGACCTGATGGACGCCATCGGCACCCTGGAAGACGCCATCCACAAAATCGACCTGGAAACACGCGATCTGCTGGGGGCCACCTTCAATACCGTCAACGAGCACTTTGGCCGCATGTTCCCCAACCTGTTCGGGGGCGGCACGGCCAAGCTGGTCATGACGGGCGACGAAATCCTGGACGCTGGCGTGCAGGTCATGGCCCAACCACCTGGCAAGAAAAACAGCACGATTCACCTGCTGTCCGGTGGCGAAAAGGCCCTGACCGCGATCGCGCTGGTGTTCGCCATCTTCCAACTCAACCCCGCCCCTTTCTGCCTGCTAGACGAAGTGGACGCGCCGCTGGACGACGCCAACACCGAGCGCTACGCCCGACTGGTCAAGAGCATGTCCAGTGGCACGCAGTTCCTGTTCATCTCTCACAACAAGATTGCGATGGAGATGGCCGAGCAACTGATTGGCGTGACCATGCAGGAACAGGGCGTGTCCCGCATCGTGGCGGTCGACATGGAAGCGGCGCTGGGCATGGCCCACGCCGCCTGAGGAAACAACTTCAATGAGCAGCAATTCCCTGACTTTGTATCTGGCCATTCTGGGTGGCGGCGTATTGGCCGCTGTGGTCGCGCACGGCGCCTGGACAGCCCGCAAGGCCGCCGCGCGTCAACCCAAGCGCGCCACACTGGAGCCGATGGATGGATCCGCTCACACATCGGGCGCGGCATCCCATTCGGATCTGGACAACATCCCCACGCAACCCATGGACGAGCGCCCAGGCGGCGCTGGCAAACCCAGCCTGCCACCCGTCAAGCGAACCGGCCCCAGGCTGGATGCGCTGGTTGATGCCATCGCCACCATCACGATCGATTCGCCCATGAGCGGTGATCACCTCCTGCTGCACGTGCCCACCACGCGCCGTGCCGGCAGCAAGCCGATGCTGATCGAAGGCCTGCGCACCGATTGCGGCGAATGGGAGCAGCCCCAGGCCGGCGTGATCTACAGCGAGTTGCAAGCCGGCGTGCTGCTGGCCAACCGTACTGGCGGCCTGAACGAAATCGAATACTCCGAGTTCGTGCAGAAGATCCAGGCCATGGCCGATGCGCTGGGCGCTTCGCCTGAGTTCCCGGACATGCTGGACGTGGTCGCGCGCGCCAAAGAGCTGGATGCCTTCGCCGGTGCCCACGATGCCCAACTGGCCTTGCGCCTGCACGCACGTGGCAGCGCCTGGTCCTTGGGCTATGTGACCCAGCAGGCCTCGCGCCATGGCTTCTTGCCTGGCGCTTTGCCAGGGCGTTTGGTGTTGCCATCGCATGAGGAGGGCGCACCGCCCATCCTGACCCTGCATTTCGACGCGCAAGCCGCTTTTGCCGAAGACCAGGAGCAAGCCACCTTGCGCGAACTGGTGTTGGCGTTCGACGTGCCTCAAACAGCGGTGGATCAACAGCCCTTCAAGGCCTGGTGCGCGGCGGGTGAAGCCCTGTCCATGTCCATGGATGCGGTCATGGCTGACGATCAAGGCCACCCCTTCACCACAGCCGCGTTCGCAGCCATTGAAGGCGAACTGGGCAAGCTCTACGAAGCCCTGGCCGCGCGTGATCTGGCTGCTGGTGCTGCCTCTACGCGCCGACTGTTCAGCTGAAGCGGAGCCCGGCATGAGCCAGACAGACATGTTCGGCGAGCCTGCTCAGCAGGCCTCGCCAGCGCAAGCGTCGCCAACCCAGCAAGCGGCTGAGCTGCGCACGCAACTGCATCACCACGCGCACCAGTACTACGTGCTGGACGCGCCCCAGATTCCCGATGCCGAGTACGACCGGCTGTTTCAGGCCCTGCAGGCGCTGGAAGAGGCTCATCCTGAACTGCGCACGGATGATTCGCCCACGCAGCGGGTGCTGGGCAAGGTGTTGGATGGCTTCTCTCCCGTTCGGCATGCCGTCCCGATGCTGTCCATCCGCACCGAGACGGACACCGAGGCCACGGGCGCACAAGCTTTCGATGCACGTGTGCGCCGTGAACTGGGCCTGACAGAAGACCAGCCTCCCGTTGAGTACGCGGCCGAGTTGAAGTTCGATGGCCTGGCCATCAACCTGCGCTACGAAGCGGGCGTGCTGGTACAGGCCGCTACGCGCGGGGACGGCGAGCAGGGCGAAGACGTCACCCAGAACATCCGCACGATCGGGCAGATCCCCCTCAAGCTCCAGTGCGCTGAGGCGCCACCTGCCGTGCTGGAGGTGCGTGGTGAGGTCTACATGCGCCGCGATGATTTCGAGGCACTCAATGAGCGCCAACGCGAGCATGGCGACAAGACCTTCGTGAACCCACGCAACGCCGCAGCCGGTGCGGTGCGTCAGCTCGATCCGGCCATTGCCGCCAAGCGGCCATTGAGCTTCTTTGCCTATGGCCTGGGCGAGGTTCAAGGCTGGGCCGTGCCTCCCACGCACAGTGGTTTGCTGGACGCGCTGGGCGAGATGGGGCTGCCCGTTTGTGCCGAACGCACTGTGGCGCAAGGCGCGTCAGGTCCACAAGGCCTCGTGGTCTTCCACCAAGTCATCGGCCAGCGCCGCGATCAGTTGCCCTTTGACATCGACGGCGTGGTCTACAAGGTCAACAGCCGCGAACTGCAAGAGCGCCTGGGCTTCGTGACCCGCGAGCCGCGTTGGGCCGTGGCGCACAAGTACCCGGCGCAGGAGCAACTCACCCAGGTTGAAGGCATCGACATCCAGGTCGGCCGCACCGGCAAACTCACACCTGTGGCTCGCCTCAAGCCGGTATTCGTGGGCGGTGTGACCGTCACCAATGCGACCTTGCACAACCTGTTCGAGTTGCGCCGCAAGCGCGCCAGGGTAGGGGACACCGTCATCGTGCGTCGCGCTGGGGATGTGATCCCCGAGGTCGTTGGCGTGGTGGGTGAGGCCCGTGCCAGCTACGTACCCAACTTCCGCATGCCTGCAAACTGCCCCGTGTGTGGCAGCACGGTGGTACGTGAGCCTCGCGAAGTGAACCATCGGTGCACGGGCGGCCTGTTTTGTGCCGCGCAGCGCAAGCAAGCCTTGCTGCACTTTGCCCAACGCCGCGCCATGGACATCGAAGGCCTGGGCGACAAGCTGGTGGACCAACTGGTGGACAGCGCCCTGGTGCGCACGCTACCTGACTTGTACAAGTTGGGCCTGCTCAAACTGGCTGCACTGGACCGCATGGCGGACAAGAGTGCGCAAAACATCGTCGACGCGCTGGACAAGAGCAAGACCACAACCTTGCCGCGCTTCCTGTTCGGCCTGGGCATTCGGCATGTTGGCGAAGCCACAGCCAAAGACCTCGCTCGTCATTTCGGTCAGATGGGCCGCAAGGATGACGAGCAAAAGACCGGCATCATGAATGCCACGGTGGACCAGCTTCTCGCCGTGCGCGACGTAGGCCCCGTGGTCGCGCAAAGCATTCACACCTTCTTCGCGCAGCCACACAACTGCGAAGTGGTCGAGCAGTTGCGCGCCGCCGGCGTGACCTGGCCCGAGCATGAACCCTCTGCCGAAGCCGATGCCGCCTCGCTGCCTCTTGCGGGCAAAACGCTGGTCCTGACCGGTACCTTGCCCACGCTTTCGCGCGATGAGGCCAAGGCCATGATCGAAGAGGCTGGGGGCAAGGTGACCGGTTCGGTGTCGAAGAAGACGCACTATGTGATCGCAGGCGAAGAAGCCGGCAGCAAGCTGGAGAAGGCGCAAAGCCTGGGCGTGCCGGTGCTCGACGAGTCCGGCCTGCTGGCCCTGCTGGCGCAGAACGCAAGCGGTGCGGTCGAGTCCGCCAACCCCGATCAGCTTTGAAGGACCCCTGCCATGGCCATCCGTGAGATCCTGAAGATGGGCGACCCCAGGCTGCTCAAAGTGGCCCAGCCTGTCAAAACCTTTGGCACCCCTGAATTGCACGCACTGATCCAGGACCTCAAGGACACCATGGCCCACGCGCAAGGCGCTGGGCTGGCTGCTCCTCAGATCGGCGTGGACCTGGCTGTGGTGATTTTCGGCTTTGGCCGCAGCCAGCGCTATCCGGACGCGCCGCCCGTTCCAGAGACGGTCTTGATCAATCCGGTCATCACGGTTCTGTCCGATGATGAAGAGCCCGGCTGGGAAGGCTGCCTGTCCGTGCCCGGCCTGCGAGGTGTGGTGCCGCGATTCGCCAAAATTCGCTACGCGGGATCCGATCAGTTCGGCCAGGCCATCGAGCGCGAGGCCGAAGGCTTTCACGCGCGGGTCGTCCAGCACGAATGCGACCACCTGATTGGCAAGCTTTATCCGATGCGTGTGCGCGATTTCCGGCAGTTCGGGTTCACGTCGGTGCTCTTTCCCGAACTGGACGCAGCCAAGGACGACTGAATCCGTTTTCTGCCAGCGGTCCAGGCCTGAAGGGCCTCAAGCGCTATCCGGCTTCACCGCTTGGTAGGCAAAGGCCTGAAGCACGTCAAGCGGGATGACATCCAGCGCCTTTTCATGGCTGCACTCCAGCACGACAGGAGGCGCCACTCCGGCCTTCCAGGCTTCCAGCCAGCGGGATGCGCACAAGCACCAGCGATCGCCCGGTTTCAGGCCTGCGAAGCGCCACTCCGGGCGGGGCGTGACCAGATCATTGCCCCGACTCATGGCGAAGCTCAGAAACGCTTGCGTCACCCTGGCGCACACCACGTGCTGGCCTTCGTCGTCGCCACGCGTGCGGCAGCAGCCGTCGCGGAAAAAACCGGTCAAGGGGTCGTAGGAGCAAGCGCGCAACGGGCCACCCAGCACATTGCGTCCAGATGTCAGTTCAACGCCCATGGTGCTCGGCTCGCTTCTTGTGAATCGAACTCAGAGCGGTTCGAGCACGAGGTAGCAACTCTCGATGGCGCGAATGCGGTGTGGCCCAGTCTTGGGGACGTGTGGGCCATGATGCCGGGCCATCCAGGCGCTGCCACGGTAGACAACCTGCGCGGTGCCGTCCGGGCCCCAGCCCGCAACGGATACTTCCTCGCCGACATCAAGTTGATCCAGCCCCGTGGTCGTGTAGCCCTCGGTGTCGATGGGGCCACGCTTGAGCAACTGGCGGTGCCAGAACAGCACGCCACCTCCGCCGACAACCGCGGCCACGATGAACTGGACGTCTTGCGACTGGCCAGCAAGGGCGCACAGCGCAGCGGCAGCTGCGCCAATGGCCAGCAGCAGCAAATAAAGCGAACCAGATAACAGTTCGAGGCTGACAAAAAAGGCCGCCACAATCCACCAAAGCGTCGAGTCGCTCATGGGCGCGCACCCCCTTTCGGAGGATAAGTTTACGTCTGAAAGCCGGGGCTTGGCCACGGTCAGGGGGTTTTGAGGGAAAACTTGTCCCCCGGATCAAACAAATAAGGGGTCATAACCCCTACACTGCGCGGACTTTTCGCGGACTTTTCGAATTCCCGCTTCCGTTTCGCATCTCAAAGGTACTGCTGGCCATGCTGCGTTTCCGCTTTCCGATCGTCATCATCGACGAAGACTTCCGTTCCGAGAACACGTCCGGTCTCGGCATCCGTGCCTTGGCCGAGGCCATCGAGAAAGAGGGCTTCGAAATCCTGGGGGTGACCAGCTATGGTGACCTGGCCCAGTTCGCGCAGCAGCAAAGTCGCGCCAGTGCTTTCATCCTGTCGATCGACGACGAGGAGTTCACGCCTGGTCCCGAGTTGGATCCCGCCGTGCTGAACCTGCGCAAGTTCATCGAGCAGATTCGCTTCAAGAACGCCGACATCCCGATCTACCTGTACGGCGAAACGCGCACCTCCGAGCACATCCCCAACGACATCCTGCGCGAGCTGCACGGCTTCATCCACATGTTCGAGGACACGCCGGAGTTCGTGGCGCGTCACATCATCCGTGAAGCCAAGAGCTACCTGGATGGCCTGGCGCCTCCCTTCTTCAAGGCGCTGATGGATTACGCCCAGGACGGTTCCTACTCCTGGCACTGCCCGGGGCACTCCGGTGGCGTGGCCTTCCTGAAGAGCCCGGTTGGCCAGATGTTTCACCAGTTCTATGGCGAGAACATGCTGCGCGCAGACGTCTGTAACGCAGTGGAAGAACTGGGCCAATTACTGGACCATACCGGCCCGGTGTACGAGTCAGAGAAGAACGCGGCCCGCATCTTCAATGCCGACCATTGCTTCTTCGTCACCAACGGCACGTCCACGTCCAACAAGATGGTGTGGCACCACACCGTGGCGCCCGATGACATCGTGGTGGTGGACCGCAACTGCCACAAGTCCATCCTGCACAGCATCATCATGACCGGGGCCATCCCCGTGTTCATGACGCCTACGCGCAATCACTTCGGCATCATCGGCCCGATCCCCAAGAGCGAGTTCGAGCCGGCCACCATCCGCAAGAAGATCGCCGCCAACCCGCTGCTCAAGGGCGTGGACCCGAAGAAGGCCAAGCCGCGCATCATGACGCTCACGCAGAGCACTTATGACGGCGTGCTCTACAACACCGAGGCCATCAAGGCCACGCTGGACGGCTGGATCGACAACCTCCACTTTGACGAAGCCTGGCTGCCGCACGCTGCCTTCCACAAGTTCTATGGCATGTACCACGCCATGGGCAAGGGTCGTGTGCGCCCCAAGGAAGCCGTTGTGTACTCCACGCAGTCCATCCACAAGCTGCTGGCCGGCATCTCTCAGGCCTCGCACGTGCTGGTGCAGGACTCGCAGAACGTCAAGCTGGATCGCAACCTCTTCAATGAGGCCTATCTGATGCACACGTCCACCTCACCACAGTACGCGATCATCGCGTCGTGTGACGTGGCCGCGGCCATGATGGAAGAGCCTGGCGGCACGGCCCTGGTGGAAGAAAGCATCCGCGAAGCGCTGGACTTCCGCCGCGCCATGCGCAAGGTGGACAAGGAATACGGCAAGGACTGGTGGTTCAAGGTCTGGGGCCCGGACAAGATCGCCGCCGACGACATCGGCAAGCCTTCTGACTGGGTGCTCAAGGCCAATGAGAAGTGGCATGGCTTCGGCAACCTGGCCGATGGCTTCAACATGCTGGATCCGATCAAGTCCACCATCATCACGCCCGGCCTGGACGTGTCGGGCAAGTTCGCCAAGACTGGTATCCCTGCGTCCATCGTCACCAAGTACCTGGCCGAGCACGGCGTGGTGGTCGAGAAGACGGGCCTGTACTCCTTCTTCATCATGTTCACGATCGGCATCACCAAGGGCCGCTGGAACACGATGCTGACTGCCTTGCAGCAGTTCAAGGACGACTACGACAAGAACGTGTCGCTGTGGCGCATCCTGCCGGACTTCTGCAAGAAGTACCCCAAGTACGAGCGCATGGGCTTGAAGGATCTGTGCCAGAGCGTGCACGAGGCCTATGCCAAGGGTGACATCGCTCGCCTGACGACCGAGGTGTACCTGTCGGGCCTGGAGCCCGCCATGAAGCCTTCGGACGCCTATGCCTGCATCGCCCGCCGCCAGACCGAGCGCGTGGACATCGACAAGCTGGAAGGCCGCATCACCACAGCCTTGCTGACGCCTTACCCACCCGGCATCCCGCTGTTGATCCCTGGCGAGCGCTTCAACAAGAAGATCGTGGACTTCCTGAAGTTCGCACGTGACTTCAACGCTTCCTTCCCGGGCTTCGCCACGGACGTGCACGGCCTGGTTGCCGAGGAGCTGCCCGGCGGCGGCGTGCGTTACTACGTGGATTGCGTGGCGGCAGAAAAGTAAGCCTGCGTGCAGGCTGCTGGTGGGTTCAACTGCGCAGGTTGAGCCCGCCCGCCTGTCTGCCTGAGTTGGCGCCCAGTTGCACGTGCATGCTGGCACGACAGAACTTGCCTCGCATGTCCTGCACCATCTCGGACAGCATGTCTGCGTCCTTGATCTGGCCACGATAGCGGTTGAGCACCATCACCGCCAAGTCCAGCAGCTTGGCGTTTTGGGTCTTGGCGCCGTGCACCAGCAAGGTCTTGATGCCTGTTGCCGGTGAGCCTTCCTTGGCTTGCTCCATGGCCTTTTCGGCGTGGTCACCGATGGTCTTGTAGACCTCGTGCACCATGTCGTAGTAGGGCTCGTGGCTGGAGACCGACATGGCCAGCAGGTCGGTGGTCGGTTTGGAAATGCAAAAGCGTGACGCCAGTTTCTGCACCCAAAGCTCGGCATCCGGCAGTTCAAGTTCGCTGCTGCGCAGTCTGGTCAGCAGGCCCATCATGTTGCCAGCGGCTTCAAAGTCATAGTCGGGCTTTTCAAAGTCAGCCACCATCTCTTTGATCAGGCGGACGACCTCGGCCACCTGCCTTTGCAGCATCAGTGCCAGCACGTTCACCAGCGTGGTCATGCGACGCAGACGGCCGCTGTTTGGCTGTTTTTCGAACGCATGCTGGAGGTTGCTCAGGCAGCGTTGCACGCCCTTGTAGTCTTTTTGTTCGAACCGGATCTGCGCCAGCATGATCAGGCTCTGGAAGTCGAACATCTTGGACGTGACGCCCAGGCTGGTTGCGCGCTCCAGGCTGCGCGAGGCTTCGTCGTTGCGGCCCAGATAGAAGGCCAGCATGCCCACCTTTTGAAGGCGGCCGATGGATGAGGGCGTGATCTCCGCGGCGTGCTGATAGGTCTCGTAGGCTTCTTCGAACGAGCCTGCCTGCAGTTGCGCCCGGCCCATCACGTCGTAGGCATCAGCAAACGTCGGGTTCTCTGACAGCAGGCTTTCCAAGGTGCGTCTGGCAGGCGCCGCGTGGCCACCTTCAAGTTGCGCGCGTGCGATACCCAGGCGCGCCCAGGGCATGGCTTTGATCTCGTCCAGCGCTTGAAAGAGTTTGCGTGCTTCTTCGTGGCGAGCAAGGCGCAGCAACAACTCGCCGCCAATCCGGGCGGCATAGACCCAGTATTCTTCTCGCTTGGCAAAGCGTTGCAGACACAACTCGGCAGCGATGTCGAATTCTTCGCGCTCAATGGCCTCGAAGATGCTGGCCAGCACCACCTTGCGATGGCGGGCCATGTGCAGGCGTTGTGCCAAGGTATTGGAGGTATGCGGCTTGAGCAGGTAGCTGTCCAACGCTGACTCAGCGGCTTCGGCTACCTTCACATAGGAGGCCTCGCCCGTGACCATCACGAACACGGTGGAGTAGGGCAAAAGCTGAGCACGACGCAGATCGTCCAGCAGATCCGACCCAGTCATGTTGCAGTCGTCGAAGTGGTAGTCGCATAACACCACATCGAAGGTCTGGTGCTCCAGCGCCCGACGTGCGTCGCTGATCTTGCCGGCTTGTACGATGCTTTGCAGGCCCAGATCTGCCAACATGGCGCGCAAGATGCTGCGTGAGGTCTGGTTGGTGTCGATGATCAGCGCACGACAGGTGCTCAGGTCCGTGATGGGGACGCCTGATTGAGACTGCGAACTGGACGTGAGTGTCGGAAAGTTCATGAGTGTCGACTGCAAATGCGGGTCGAACCGGCTCACGGCCTGATCGACGAATAAGCCGACTTTCTCACGTTTGAAGTATTCGCATCCGTGAATAAATGCGCTGCGAACCCGTCAAATCAAGGTAGCCACAACTCGAAACGGGCTCCGCCTTCGGGGCGATTGAGCAAGTCGATGCGCCCGCGGCGTTCGCCACTGCGGTGTGCTTCTGCCACCGCTTTGCAAAGGTCTGTACCTAGCCCTGTCGACGTGACCGAGGGGTCGATGGCACCCAAGCCTGCGCCATCGTCATCGATCACAAGAACGAGGTAGCCGTCTTGCTCGCGCATGCTCAGCGTGACCTGGCTGCGCGCAAAACGGCTGGCGTTATGGAAGGCTGCATCCAGTGCCATGTGAACCAGCCTTTGATCGAAATACCAGAAGGATGGGGTGTGTTCGTCAACAGCCATCACGACTTTGGGTGCATTGGGCAGGCTCAGTCGTCGGATCTGCCCGGCGCGATAGACCAACTCCATGACGTCTTTGGGCGATTCATCCTCGCAATGGGTGTGCATGTCATCTGCGGCGCCATAGACGGTCAGAAACTGCACGAACTGGCGGCGCAATTCGGTGCAGCGCATGTAGGCACTGTGCGCCATGGCGGGGGAAGGATCGTCGATCAACAGTTCCAGTTCGCCCTCCAGAGAGCCAAGCGCATTCTTGAGGTCGTGCGCGATGAGGGCGAAGGAGGATGCTTCCATGATCGGCTCCGTGCTCGGTCAGGCCTGCGCGGGCTGTTTTTCCAGCTCGTGCATGGTTTCACGGAAGTAGCGGCGCATCATGACCACACGGTCGCTGGTGGGCATGAGCTTTTCCAGCCTTGTCAGGTAGAGCTGCACCCGGTCGATCATGTCGTAGTTGTGTGCCTTCTTGAGGCGAAGCGCCATGCAGTTGATCTGAGCTGCTTGCAGCAACACGCCAGTGTTTTCCGGATAGTCGTGGACGGCGCCCTCGATGGCGCGCACAGCCTCGTCGATCTTGCTGTCTCTGAACAGCTTGCGGGCGTCCTTGACGCGGTTCTCCAGCTCGACGGCGCCGGCCTCCACGATCTCGTAGACCTTGTCTTCATGGCCGGTTTCGCGCAGCGTGTTGCTGACCATCTGCTTGATACGCGGGTTTTCGTGGTCTGCGCTCACCGTGCTGCTCAGCAGCTTGAGCCCTTCGTTGACATTGCCGCTCATCAGCTCGGCTTTGGCCAGCGCCACGGAAGCGAAATCAGCCCGGCCTTTGCGCATGGTGGCTCGGGCCTTGGCCAGCAGCTTTTGGGCTTCTTCAGGCTTGCCTGCCTTGGCTTCTGCCTGAGCCTGGATGGCCAGGGCCACGTTGCCAAAGGTTGGGTTGGTCTGATAGGCCGGGCCGGCTTCCTTCAGCAATTTGCCGGCTTCAGCCGACTCGCCCAGGTCCACCAGGG
>NZ_SCTN01000517.1 GCF_004297345.1 Aquabacterium sp.
AGCATCCAGCCCCGTTGATGAGCCGCCCAGCGCACAGGTCATCAACCTCGACGCCCGCCAACGCGTGGCCAACCTCCCCTTGCCTGGCATGCCTCACCTGGGCTCTGGCATCAGCTTCCAATACCAAGGCCAGACCGTGCTGGCCACACCCAATCTGCAGCAAGGCCTCATCAGCGTGATCGACATGAAGAGCTGGCAGATCATCCAGCAGATCCCCACGCCGGGCCCCGGCTTCTTCATGCGCAGCCACGAGCAGTCACGCTACCTGTGGACCGACTCGATGATGTCACCGCAAGCCAAGAACACGCTGACCATCATCGACAAGAACACCTTGCAGACCGTCACGCAGATCAAGGCCCCTGAAGGCCAGACACTGGCCCACATCGAGTTCACACGCGATGGGCGCTATGCCCTGGCCAGCCTGTGGGAGATGAATGGCGCCTTGATCGTGTATGACGCGGCCACGCTGAAAGAGGTCAAGCGCCTGCCCATGAGCAAGCCCGTTGGCAAGTACAACGTGTTCAACAAGATCACGCGCTCGGAAGGCACCTCGCACTGAAGTGCCCTCCTTGCGTGCAGGTCAAACGCCGCCCGTGCCGAACACCTCGGCATGGATGCGCTCTGGTGGCACCTTCAAGGCTTGCAAGGCAGCCATCTGGGCCTGCATGAAAGGCTTGGGGCCACAGACGTAAAAGTCGGCCTCGCCGCTGGGCAACAAGTCCTGCAGTTGTGACAACTCGATGCGCCCGACCTCATGCGGGTGCGCCCTGTCCTCGTCACGTGGAAACTCGTAGTGAACCTTGGCCTTGACCCGTGGGTGGGCCGCCGCCACCTTGGCGACATGTTCACGGAAGGCGTGCACGCCACTGTGCCTGCAAGCATGGATGAAGCGCACCTCCCGCTTGGGCGCGTTCTGGATCAGTGCATCCAGCATGGACACCATGGGCGTGAGGCCCACACCGGCACTGATCAGCACCACGGGGTTGTCGCGATCCTGGTGCAACACGAAATCGCCCATGGGCGGCGCCACCTCGATCACATCGCCCACCTGCACGCTGCCGTGCAGCAGATTGGAGACCATGCCTTGCGGACGCGCGGCGGCCTCGTCTCCGCTTTCGCGCTTGACCGAAATGCGCAATGAGCGCCCGCCCGGCGCTGCAGACAAGCTGTACTGCCGCGGCTGGCTGTAGCCCAACTCCGGCACGAGCAACTTCACCGATACATACTGCCCAGGGTGATACGCCGGCACCTCGCCACCATCGGCGGGCACCAGGTAGAAGGACGTGATCTCTTCGCTCTCCACCTGCTTGCGCTCGACACGGAAGTTGCGCCAGCCGCTCCAGCCACCCGGCACCTGTGCAGCCTGCGTGTACAGCTTGGTTTCGATGCCGATCAGCACATCAGCCAGTTGGCCATAGGCCGCACCCCAGGCCTCGATCAAATCATCGGTGGCCAGCGCACCCAGCACTTCTCGAATCGAGGCCAGCAAGTGCCGCCCGACGATGCCGTAATGCTCGGCACGGATACCCAGGCTGACATGCTTGTTGGCGATCAACTCCAGCACAGGCATCAGCACGCTGGGGTTGTCGATGTGCTGGGCATAAGCCGCCACGGCCATCGCCAAAGCCTGTTGCTGGCTGCCTTCGCGCTGATGCCCCTGGTTGAAGATGGCCTTGAGTTCAGGGTTGTTTTCGAACATGCGCGCATAGAAATGGCGCGTCAGCGCCACGCCGTGTTCCTTGAGCAGCGCCGCCGTACCTTTGACGAGTTCGCGTTGGGTCGTGTTCAACATGCAGATCCTTGAGGTGCTTCAATTTCGTTAACATTCATTTTATATACATGTTTAACAAAAAGGAATTCATGGCCCCGGTTTGACAAGGGTCAACAGCAGGGTTTTTCAAGATCGGAACACTACCCGTAGCGTTTTCAAGAACATCAACACACTACATATAGTAGGAACCCGCATGACAGACAGCCCTCTCGTATCAGCGCAGACCTGCTCGGTCGCCGTCATCAAGCGCAACGGCGCCACCGCCAGCTTCAAGCTCGACAAGATCACGCGCGCCATTGAAAGCGCAGGCAAAGCCACCGGCGAGTTCGACGCCACACGTGCAGCGGAACTCGCAAGGCAAGTCAGGCAAGCCCTGCAGCGCCGCGTGCCCACGGTCGAGCAGATTCAGGATCAGGTCGAACGCGCGCTGATGGATGCGGGGCACTTCGACACGGCACGCGCCTACATCGTCTACCGCGAGCAACGCAGCCAGTTGCGGGCAGACAAAGCCTGCGCGGTGGATGTAGAGCGCTCCGTCAACGAATACCTCTCTCAGCAAGACTGGCGCGTCAATGCCAATGCCAATCAGGGCTACTCGCTGGGCGGCTTGATCCTCAA
>NZ_SCTN01000518.1 GCF_004297345.1 Aquabacterium sp.
GGAAGAACCGAGCACGGTCCAGTCCAGCGTGGCAAGCACGCTGAAGGCAGAAACAGTCACATTGCGGATGACCATGGTCTGCATGTGCCGGCCCGTGATAACCACTTCATAGCTGGTATCCGTGGGCAAAGGGTACAAGGCAAAGCCACCTGAACTGCCGCTCACACGATATTGCCGCACGCTGGCGTAGCGCTGCCCATCACCCGACAAGCGCTGTGCACTGACCACGATGTCCTGTGCACAGTTCGGCGCAACCGGCGCTGTACCCGAACCGCAGATAAGCGACGGATCGATCGAACCGATGATGGCACCGCTGGTGCTCATGTCATAGCTCGCCAAGACCGGACGGAAGCTGAAGTGATCCACGCCATCAGGCGAGGCCATACGCACCAGGCTGTGCTGCAAGTCGGCCTGCACCACCACATAACTGGCGCCTTGTGCCGCCACCGCATACGAACCTGCGATGCGCCAACCCAGGTCAGGCTGAGGCAACTCCAGCGGCACGATACGAGCCTGCCCGCTGCCATCCGTGTAATTGACCTGGGCGTTGTAGCTCAGGCCTTTGGCTGCAGCGGCATCGACCAAGGCCGCATCGTGCGCCAGTGGAAACAGGCGGATCTGGCCATAGGTGCCCGCAGGCACGCTCAAACCGCTGAGGATGCGCGACACATCGCCCTGAGAACTGGATGGCACCAGCGCCAGGTCCACCACGATCGGCGTGGTCAAACGCAGCACCGTCCAGGTGCGATCACTGCTGGACCAAGCCTGAGAAGCCTGCGGATGAAAGGCCACGCTGCCCACGGTGACCCATACATGGCTGACGTCGCGATAGGCGCCGCCAGAAAGCCCCAAGGTGAATGCACCATGGGTGTCATCTGCACCGGATGCCGGGCTGGCCGACGCGCCTTGTGATGCACCACCACCGCCACATGCGGCCAGGCACGCCATCAAGCCTGCCGCCAGCAAGCCTTTGAACAAACGAAGCACCAGATGATCCATGCGCGTGCTCATCATGGCGTTGTCGTGGCAGCACGCAACTTGAGGCCCACGGCTTGCGTCAGCTCCTTCATTTTCGGATCAATGGCGGCGCGGCTCTCGGCCACCACCTTCTCGCCAAGCGAGCGCTCCATCTGCGGGATCAACTGCTCGAACTTCTTCTTCACAGGCGACTCCAGCATCGCAATGATCTGCTTGAGCTCGTCTTCGCTGAATTGCTGCTGAAGGATGGGCACAACCGTGCCGGCAATTTGGTGACGCGCCGTATCCAGCGCAAGCGGCGTGGCTTCATTGATGTACTTCTGCACGTCAACAGCCATGTCCTTGAGTGCCGCATCACGGCGCTCAGCCGTCACACGGCCTTGCAAAGCAATGCGCGCCTGCTGCACGGCATCGGCTGCCGGACGCTGCACCATCATGATCACCACATCCTCCGGATGCCAAAGGGTGAGCAGCTTGTCAATCAACTTGGCCTTGGCATCAGTGGACTGCGCCCAAACCGGCGTGACCACACAGGTCGATACGGCCACAGCAAGGGCCAACAGCTTGAAGCGGGATGTGGAACGAACAAGGGACATGGCACTACTCAGAACGGTTTGGTGATGGACATGCCGCCATAACGCACGGTCATGGAGCCGGAAACATCGAGCCCCGCATAGGGGTTGTAGATGACGTTGAAGAAGTTGCTGCAATTGAGGTTGCAGCTGGTCTCTGCGGGGATGTCGTACTTGCCTTTGGCGTAGGAATAGGTCGCGTCGATCTTCAAGCCTGACGGGCTTTCATAGCCCATGCCCAGGCTGCGTACGGTCATCGTAGGCAAGGGAGCGATCAAGTCAAAGGCAGACTGCGGAATGGATGTCTTGCGGGGCTCATAGCCATAGCGCAGCTTGAAGCCACGCGTGATCCCCACCTCCAGGCCAAAGCCGAAGTGAATGGGGTCGTGATAACCGCGCGGGATCACCAGCTTGGAGGCATCGGCCTGTCCGAAGACGCGCGCCATCTGCAGCAAGGCGACCTGACGATCGAACTGGATCTCCAGCTTGTCCCACTTGCTCCAGTCGGTGTACATCGCATCCATGTTGAACTGGATGCGATCCGTGGGCTTGAGCTTGATACCGGCCTGCAGATGGGCAGGAAACGGAAGGCGCATGGTCGCGTTACCGGTCTGCACATCGGGGATCGATGTAGGGAACCCAAACATGGCCGCTACAACAGGCCCCAGCAAACTGCCGTACATGCCTTGCACGAACCTGGGGAACATCGGGTCAGCCATGAAGGTATAGCGCCCGGTCAAGGTGGTCTTGGTGCCCGACTGATAAACAGCACCAAAGGCAAACCAATCCTTGGGTTCCCAAAGTAGCCCAAGGTTGTAGGTCGGATCGACAGGCGCCGTCATGTCGAACTTCATGGTGCCCGCCCGATTGAATGGCCTCAGGCGCCCTTCTTTTCCGCCGCCGCACAGGCCAAAGCCGAATGTGTCCAGCGGGTTGCCGCCGTCACTGCACCAGGCGTCCTGCAACTTGCCGATGATGCCCAGCAGCTTGTTGGGAAAGCGCATGTCCGTGTCCAGCGCAAAGCTTTGGTGGGCAATGGGAATGGCCAACCCCAGGCTGAACGTATCGGACACCTTGTAGGCCACAGAGGGCGACAGGTACACGAGGCGCTGGATGACCATGGAGCGGCCATCAAAGCGTGTGGGATCGTTCGGGTCCTGGCTGCGGTCCACACCAACGGCTTGCGGCACATAGCTGGCCGTAGCGAAGGTCCAGGGCGATCCTGGCCTGTTGAAGCTAAAGCCCATGCCGGCACCCAAGGCCGCCGGCAACTTCCACTTGGGCACACCGATGCCAGGAATGTAGAGCTTCTGATAGACCGGGCCACTGGAACTACCAGCCAGAGGGTCTTCCTTCCAGCCACCGATATCGAAG
>NZ_SCTN01000519.1 GCF_004297345.1 Aquabacterium sp.
TAAGCCTTGTTGAGCGTGGCGGGCAAGCTCCCGTAAAACACGGTAGACATGGTCGACACTGGTGCTACCGCATCGTTTTGCCCCCCTATGATCAGCGTCGGGGTGGTGACCTTGCTCCAGTCGTTGACGGTGGACCAGGGGGCGAGCGGGATGGCAGCCTTTAGCGTATTGTCGCTGGCCGCAGCCGACAAGGTGCCACCGCCGCCCATTGAGTGGCCCATGACTGCCCGTCGAGCGGGATCAATCAGACCATAGTAGGCCTCGCCCTTGGTTTGGCTTCTGGCGATGACATCTTTCAATGCTGCCTGCAATTCCTTGCCTCTGAGGCCTGGCAGATCAAATAGCGTCAGCGTATCGATCATGAGGACGACAAAACCATGGGATGCCAACTCAGGGCCCCACCACTTGTTCGCAGCGTTGGTGTTAACGAAACCTGGGGCGAAGGCCACCACGCCAAAAGGACCATCTGTCGTCTTGGTCGGGTAGTACACAACGCCACCGCCATAGCTCGTTTGCTTGGGGATCGTCGCGGTTGCCACAGTGTAGGGGCCTGCGCTGGCTTCGAGGCTGCCAACGGTGGGATCTGGCCCACGAAGGTTGCTGTTTAGTTGGGCGTATGCACTGGTGGTGATCGCCGCCATGCTCAATACGATCGCAGCTGCGCGGGAGAAGCGCTGCCAGGTAGCCGATGTCTCAGATTTTGTACGCATGTGTGTCTCCAGATATAAGGTGACACGATGCTAGTTTTGTTGCCTCACCGGCCTTGGTTAGTTTCTTTACATTTCCCGGGTAATTGCCGCCCCACGTGTCAGGGGGAAGCTGCTCTGTGACAGCATGGCTACCCTCGGGTGGAGCTGCACGTGGAGGAAACAAATCGCAAAGTCGATGTGGTTGGAGAAGGGCTCGACGTTGCCATACGGGTGCGTCCACCACCCCTCGCAGACAGCGACCTCGTCATGCGGGTAGCCATACAGGTACAGCTTCAGCATCACCGACGGGTGATAAGAGGGCCGCCCCGTTGCCGCCGGGCTTGCGCCGTCGAAGCCCAAGGCCACCAAGTCCAACTCACCGATAAAGACATCTACGATTCGTACCGTGTTGTCTTCTGCAATGAAGTCGTCCAGGCACTCAGGCATCAAGGTAACTTGGTGCCTGTCTTGTCCCTCGATGAATCTGGGCATACGTGACCTCCATCTAATCACGTGCACGCAAACCCTGGGCCAAGTTCCAGCGAATCAGCGAGTTTTCACACAGCCTCAGCCTTCAGCAGACATTTTCAATTCCCGCCCCACAAGATCGACAATGCAGATCATTTTTCTATGCGACGGCAACCGCGCGCCCGTTCAGATTTGAACTGGAGCACATTGATAGGACCGAGTCTTAGGCAAAGACTTGTAGCCCCGCGTTGGTGGCAAATCGTCAAAGTCATATGAGATCAGAGCGTCAGCAAAGGCAAAGAAGGCCACTGCATTCGCCAATTCTGCGGCAAGGTCAAGACCCGCGCCACCCTTACTGAACCCACGAAACTTCAATTGAACCCCAGCACGCTTGCAGTCCACCACAAAGGCGCCAGGGCCAGCAACCTCTCTCCATACTGTTCGAGCACATTCCATGAGCGCCAGAAGCTCAGCCTTTGACGGACCATCGACAACCAGCAGCAAGTGCAGGTAGTACCTATCGGTATCACGCTGTAGCTGCCAAGCATGCCCAACAAATGCACAACCATAGATCCCTCTCAGCATCTCGAACCATCGCGTAAATGCGAGATGGACCTGCGCCGCGGCACCACGCTGATCAAAATCCCCCTGCGGGGTTGGCCAATAGAGCTCCTGTCGCAAGACTTCGCTAGTTGGGTGGGCGGCAACCAGCTTCTGGAAGTAGCCAGAAAGATTTTTCATGAACGTGGTGTCTCTGGCGCGATAACGTGCGAGCCCGTGCACAAACGCTTTCCCCTTCATCAAGCTACGCATCCTGTCAAGCATTCCACTCAGAATGGCAGCCCATTTGCAGGGCTCACACCGAATCAAACAATCGAATTGGATTCGCCCCAAAGACAATGGGATCTGATAAAGGAAGGCACCCTCAAATGCCAGATGAAGTCGCGGATCTAGGCGACGGCCCCTGCTTCCCAGTTGAATATCCGCCGCCAAGAGAAACAACAGGTCAAGCAGACGTTCCCCTGGTTTTGAGAACTGAACGGATTCAGTACCGTTGCGACAACGAAGCGCAAACACATCACTCTTGCTTCGTCCCAGTCGATCCACCAACTTGACCAGCTCTTGAAGAGCAATGCAGCGCTGAATTGGCGGGGTCGACATCGCGGCAAGTGAATGCGACATGAATGCAGGAGGACAGGCTGCCTCCAACATGGCGACTCGTATAGATTCTGAAAGTGGATATGCAAGTTTCATTAGCAAGATCCTTCTGGCATGAAACGAACAGCAAGGCGGCGTCACTCGCGCCACCGGCCATGGCACTAGATGAACTTCATGCGGCTTGCGCGAGCCTGTGCAACGGATATCTTGATCCGTGACAGCTGCTTACGCGGACGACCAGCAACCGGCAGTGGGCCCTTAGGGAACCGCCCCTTTCGGAAGGTCTTGATGTCAATTCCCACATCGAGCTTCACAAAGAGGCTCGCCAAGGTCATGTACGCTACGATGAACTGCAAGCCCGTCACCACGTCTGGATGATCGAGTTGCACGACACCAGTGGACTGGTACTTGTACCGACGCTGTTTCTCGTTGCAGTTGTGACAGGCCCCCTGCCCAGCTGTGATCTGTGACCACTTCACGCTCAGACGATCGACGATTGCGCAATCATCATCGCGACCTCGTGAATCGAGCATCACCAAATAGTGGACGTGTAGCAAGCTCTCTCTGCCGTACTCGATGACCCATGCGTATCCAAGTAGGGCATCACGAAAGTGCCGATCCAAGAAGCGATGAAAGCGACTACGGTAGTTCAGAAACTCATCCAGGTAGGCGACATTAGGCTCATCGCCAAAGCGAACCGGTAATCCCCCCATAAACCATTGCTCAGAGAAGTAGAGCTATGCGGCCATGGCCAACCGCTGCTTGGGGGTGATGCCGCCCAAGGCCATGTTTGGGCGTTCATGGTTATACATCCACATC
>NZ_SCTN01000559.1 GCF_004297345.1 Aquabacterium sp.
GGTTCAGGTCGAACTAGAGCAACCAGCCTATTGCTGAGGCAGCTTCACCACTTGTCATCGATCTATATCAAGATGGGTGTTGGCCGGCACATTACTGATGATGATCTTCTAAAAGGTCCGCCCACCCGACTTTATGGCTGAAATGGTATGGCCAATCAATGGATCATTCAATCATTCGCCGTGATCAGTCCTAACACGTCGATAGACGAAGGGACGTCTTTCGATGATTGAGTCGCATATATCTTCAACCTGCTCTAAAGATAAACCAAGCTGGCTCAACTCAATCAAGTAGCTCTGTCGACATCGCTTGAACACTTTATAGGCCGTACGTGGCCAGTGGGGACTGCACAACTCCATCGCCACCTGTAGATCCTCTACTATTTCATCAAAGTAGGCATCCGGGCACTTAACGCCCAAATCCATTCCGACTCTTCGAGAAGAAAAAAATAGTGCATCAATCGCGCGAAGAAAAAGCCCTTCATCCGTTATGC
Organism: Aquabacterium sp.; assembly: GCF_004297345.1. GTDB lineage: Bacteria > Pseudomonadota > Gammaproteobacteria > Burkholderiales > Burkholderiaceae_C > Aquabacterium. The sequence goes on from NZ_SCTN01000559.1 coordinate 492, forward strand.
ACGGACCGAGTAGCCGATAACGATCAGTCCACGCGAGTGCATAAGCAGCAAGCCCAGCTGTAGCCAGGTCAAGAGCCCAGGTCAATAGTCGATCACCCACCCAGAAATTTTCGTCCATTCCTAAAGCAAATAGAAATCGGTGCATGTGAGCAGGAAGAACATCTGCTCTAGAGCTAGCATATGCAAACTTTGGATGGGCTCCCCCGCCCTCAAGTAGATTGCGGATGTCCGGCTCAAACCGAAGATAAAAGTTGTCTATCTCCGATCGACGCTCATCAGACGCTGTCGACCACTCGAGTTGTTGGTCTGACGTGAACTCCGCGTACACAGTTCCATCACCAGGGCGCCAGCGATCGTGCAGTTCACCAAATATGCGATGCGCGGCAATAGATACTATTTCCTGCCAGCCAACCGTCCCCCAATCCTCGACAAATCCTCTTAATTCAAGAGCATCGAGGTGGAGGTGAAGCAACGACAGTGGTCTATAGGCTCGTGCTCTCGCCACGAGAAGATCTATGGTTGGATCCCTAGCTTCCGACGGCGCGAGCATGGCATGCAAGAGCCCACCATGTACAGCCTCGAGGTAGAAACCATCGGGTAGAGCAGCTACGGCGTTGTCCGAATATGGTGCCGATCGCATAAGTTGGCTGGCACAGGAATCAAGTGCTGACACTTTGTTGTGTCTGGGAACACGAGCATTTTTTCCAAACCAACTCTCCCACCCCCTAGTAGATATTCGAAAGCCAACCCACCCTAGCGCGTCAAAGTGAGGGCGCCCGGAGATTTCCAGAGGCGCAACGGATTGTGCGAGCCCCTGCAGCGAAGAGAACATAGCGCGGGCTTGCGGCTTGCCAGCAACATGGTGCGCACCAAGAAAGCACCGTTTGAAGTGGTTGATTGCCACCTGGGACCGCAGGCGCTGCATCAAACGACAAGTGTCTAGATCCGCAGACTCATTTGTTGCCTCGCACATAAGGTTCATCACCACTCCTTTGCAACACGCAGCGACAAGGCTTTGAATCGGCACTCTAACCGATAGCCACGCGGAGTCTCGTGACTACCTAGCTGCCCCAAAGGCTCAACAACGGTAC
>NZ_SCTN01000520.1 GCF_004297345.1 Aquabacterium sp.
TGCGGCGATCTCCTGAACCAGCTCGCTGGTCTTGTGAATGGAAGGCACCATCTGCTTGAGCAACTCGCCTGCCTTCTCGGCCAGGTTCACGCTTGAACCGGCCAGTTGACCGATCTCCTGCGCAGCCACCTGACTGCGCTCTGCCAGCTTGCGCACTTCTGCGGCCACCACGGCAAAACCACGACCGTGCTCGCCTGCACGCGCAGCCTCAATTGCTGCATTGAGTGCCAGCAGATTGGTCTGGTAGGCGATGTCGTCAATGATGGAGATCTTCTTGGCGATTTCCTGCATGGCTTCCACCGTGCGTGTCACGGCTTCACCACCTTCCATCGCCTCCTGTGCTGCCTTGGTGGCCATGCCATCGGTCACCATCGCACTGTCTGCGTTTTGTTTAACCGATGCAGCCATCTCCTGCAGCGAGGCACTGGTCTGCTCCACGCTGGCGGCCTGTGATGCGGCAGACTGCGACAAGGACTGCGAGGTCTCCGACACCTGGTTGGATGCGGAGGTCAACTGCTCGGCTGCCACACGCACTTCCACAATGGTCTTGGAAATGGTGTCGATCAGGCTGTTGAACTGCGTTGCCAGCGTCATGTAGAAGCCGTCTTTACCTTCCACCGTGATGCGTCTGGCCAGATCTCCGTCCACGGCAGCCTGCACCAGTTCTGCCACTTCGCATTCAGCGCGCAACTGATCCGTCTTGTCCTGCCATTGACCAACGGTGCCGATCTTCGTGCCGTCGTCGTTTCGTACGGGTGTCGTGGTGATCTCGTATGTTCGACCGCCCAACTCCATGGTGGTGGTAGACGTCTGCTCCAGCGCCTTCAAGCGATTGATGGCGGAAGCCGGATCGGTGTAGAAGACCCCCACCGATTTGCCGACAATATTGTGCGACTCAAAGCCAGGCAAAGACTTGCGGAACGCGGCCTCGTCTCGCTTGAGTACATTCATCAGCGCCGGGTTGATGTAGACCAGCGTGCCCTCGTTATCGGCGATACGAACAGGCATGACGGAAGCGTCCAGAGCCTGCTTGATGCGGGCATTCTCGGCCGCCAGCTTTTGCTCGCGCTCCTTTTGGGCCAGATCGCTGGTCATGTCCTTCCACTCGACGACTACCCCCAGACGCTTGCCGCCTTCACCCTTGACGGGGTTGAGGATCAAGTCCAAAGTGCGTCCGCCCAATTCAAGCCTGGCCGTATGGGTCTGCTGCAACCTGTCGAGCAAACTGCGCTGAAGCAAGCCATCCTTACAGAATTCCTCCAGGTTGGCCCCCAGTACACGCGTCGCTTGAAATTGAGGCAAGTCCTTGCGGATGTCCGCCTCGGCCGTTCTCAGCATCTGATCCAAGGATGCGTTGGTGTAGATGATGTTGTAGTCCACATCCGCCACCATCATGTTGGTAGCGGCCACATCCAGCGCTTGCTGGATGCGCGCGGTTGCTTCGGCACGCTTCTTGGTGTCGGCAAACTCGAAGCCCAGTCGGGTCTGTACGCGACGCAGCGACATCATCATCGCCGAGACCTGATCATTGCCCCCAGACGACACGATGCCGTCAAAACTGCCTTGTCCGTAATGCTCCAGGTGCGATTCAGCCTCTGTCAGCATATGGCTCATACGGGTGCTGAGCTTGAAGCCACCAAACAAGGTCAACAACCCCGTCACCACGGGCGACGCCAGTGTCAGCGCATTGGGGTGCAAGGCCGCACACACCGATCCGGCTACCGTCAACGCAGACAAGCAACCCAGCATCGCCACCTTGGAGCCGACACCTGCGTTGGCCCACAGCTTGCCGATCACGTTCAGGCTGTTCAAGCCACCCACCCGCACGCCGTTGCCCTCCACGATGGCCCAGCCTTTGGCCTTGCCTTCCTTGAACAGCTTATACAGGCCATCTGCGGCGTCAATCTGCGCTCGGGTCGGGCGGGTCCGCACCGACATATAGCCCGTCACCGAACTGCCTTCTCGGATAGGCGTGGCGTTGGCCACAACCCAGTAGTGATCGCCATTCTTGCGGCGGTTCTTGACCAGGCCGGTCCACGGCTTACCGGCTTGCAAGGTCTTCCACAAATCGGCGAACGCCTCCTCCGGCATGTCCGGATGGCGCACCAGGTTGTGTGGCTGTCCGATCAACTCAGACTGAGTGAAGCCGCTGGCTTCCAGAAAGTCGTCGTTGATATAGGTGATCTTGCCCTTAAGGTCCGTGCGGGAGACGATCGTGGCCCCATCACGGAGCACATACTCTTGCTGGGTAACTGGAAGATTGGTACGCATGATGATTCCGTGTCTGCTTGCGTTGATGGGCGATCAGCTGATTCGCTGGGTCTGCTCGGGTGTGCCGTTTGAATTCAAACTGAATGGCGTGCGCCCACTGCCACCGGGACGGGTGGCTTCTACTGCATAGCTGACCAGTGCGGGCACATCCAGCACAAGCGCCACATCGCCAGACCCCAGAATGGTGGAGCCAGCGATAGCGCGCAAATGCCGGAAGAGACTGCTCAGCGGTTTGATCACGGTCTGATATTCACCGTGCAATTTGTCAACGATCAAGCCAATCTGGGTATGGCCATCTCGCGCCACCACCAGGCTTCTGCGTCCGGCAGGACCGGGCTTGACCTTGTGCAACAAGGCAATGTCGAAATACGGCAGAACCTCGCCGCGCAAATTGAAGTAACCCACACCCACGTCTTGCGTCTGCGCGCATTCGGGCGGCACGTCGATGCACTCGGAGACGATTTCCATCGGCAGCACGTAGTAAGTGCCACCCACACTGGTCAGGAAGCCATCGATGATGGCCAGGGTCAGGGGCAAGCGAATCTGGGTCGTGGTGCCACGCCCCCACTCACTGGCCAGTTGCATCTGGCCCCGCAATGACTCAATGCTGCGCTTGACCACATCCATGCCCACGCCGCGGCCAGATATGTCGGTCACCTGATCGGCGGTCGAGAAACCCGGCGCGCAGATGAGCTGATCCACGTCGTGGTCACTCATCGCCTGATCCGGCCGAACCAGGCCACGTTCGATGGCCTTTTTCAGGATGCGCTCGCGATTGAGTCCTCGCCCATCATCCGTCACCTCGATCATCACCTGGCCGCCCTCGTGATAGGCGTGCAAGGCAATCACACCGCGCTCGGGTTTGCCGATGGCCAGACGCTCCTCGGTGGTCTCCAGGCCATGATCCAGGCTATTGCGAACCAGATGCATCAAGGGGTCGGCAATCACCTCCACCATCGACTTGTCCAACTCGGTATCGGCGCCGGATATCTGCAGGTCCACCTGTTTGCCCAGTTGCTTGCTGACATCGCGCACCACGCGATGAAAGCGGGCAAAGGTTTCACCAATGGGCACCATGCGCAGGGCCAGCGCGCCATCGCGGGCTGATTCAACCAGCGTGCGAATGCGCAAGGCAGCTTCGGCAAACGTGCTGGAGCCTTCCTGCTGCGCCACCAGTTGCGCCCCCGAACTGGCAATCACCAGTTCACCGACCAGGTCGATCAGACTGTCGAGCTTGTCGGCCTGCACACGTACAAAGCGCGTTTCCTCGCCTCGACGATCGCGGGAGGCCTTGCGGCGATCGCCTTGCGCGCCGCGACGATCAGCCGGTTCTGCCTCGGCCAGCACGTCATCGGCGGGCTGAACGTTCGATGCGACGGCATCAACGATATTGACCGCGGCATCACTCAGTCCAGGCAAGGCCACAGCAGCTTGCAAGGGTTCGACATGCAACTCGCAATCATCGACTGCAAATTCGAAAACACTGATGATGGACTCACGGTCCCCACTGGTCTCGAACTCGGCTTCAAATCCCATATGACAGGCTTCAGCGTCCAGCGCCAACAGATCCGGCACCTGGCTGGACAGCACTTTGACTTTGCGAACAGTGCCTTGCGTGGACAGGTATCGCAGAAAGGACAAGGGATCCAGACCATTGCGCAAGGCATCCAGTCCGAACTGAACCCAGACGCGCCAGACGCCCTCTTGCCCACCTGCATCAGCCGCGGCGCTGGCCTGCTGCACATCCGAAGCAGAGCTTGATGCGCCATCTCCGCCCAGCAAGGCACGCAAGTCCGCGCTCAACTCCTTGCTCATGGCATTGAGATCAGGGTCCCCCGAGGCAGATTCGACGTCGCCCAACAAGGCATCCATCTGATCCCGGCTGCTCAACAGCAAGGCCATGGCTTCATCATTGAGTTGATATTGCCCGGATCGCACGGCTTCCAGCAGCGTTTCCACGTCATGCGTGAAGGCCACCACACGGTCGCAGCCGAACAGGCCCGCCGTGCCCTTGATCGTGTGCGCAGCCCGAAAGGCACTATTCAAGGTTTCCTGATCGTCTGGCTCGTCATCCAAGGCCAGCAGTGCCTCTTCGAACTGGCGCAGCATGTCGCGCGCTTCATCCAGGAAGCCCGCTCTGGCGATGGCCAGTATCTCCTCGTCCGACGGATCAATCTGGCTCATGCGGCCACCTCTTCTGGGTAGATCGAGTGCAAGCTCGCGTCAAGGCCATACACCGCCAATACACTTTTGACGGCATTGCTCAAGTGGGTCAGCTTGAGCTCCTGCCCTTGTTGGGCCACGCTGACCTGGGCCGACAGCAGCAATTGCAAACCTGCGGTGTCCATGTCCGTGACGCCGGATGCGTCAAATTCGACATGCCCGTCATTGACCAGTGCCAGCATGGCTTCTCGCTGCTGGGCAATGGCATGGATCGTCCATTCGCCTGTCAGGCAGGCTGCTGTCGTGCTCATGTCCGCACCTCGCGATCAGGTTCAGGCTGCACAGAGTTTGGCCACCGCATCCACCAGCTGAGATGGCTGGAAGGGCTTGGTGACCCAGGCACGCACGCCTGCGGCACGGCCTTCGGCCTTCTTGGCCTCTTGCGACTCCGTCGTCAGCATGATCACCGGGGTGAACTTGTAGTTGGTCGTCTTCAGGTGCTTGACGAAGGCCAGCCCATCCATGCGAGGCATGTTGACGTCGCACACGATCAGGTTGAGCTTGCGACCGTCCAGTTTGGCGCAGGCATCCATGCCGTCGATCGCTTCAATGACCTCGTAACTGGCCTTTTGAAGCGCCATCTTCACGACCTGGCGAAAGCTGCCCGAATCGTCGATGATGAGAATGGTTTTGCTCATGATGCAGAGACCCTTTTAAAAAAACTCGATGGCGGCTTCCCGCTGGATGGAAGTGTTGCCATGGTGTTCTGAACGCTGCTCTTCCATCGTGTAGCTCGCGTCCAGTCGTGCCAGCCATTCGCCAGCCTGAGCGGAACTCAGGTCGCCTCCCTGCTGCAACCACTCTGTCAGGCGGTTGATGTCGTCCATGACGCAGCACAGCATCTGGCTGAGGCGGTCTTGCGTCTGGAAGTTCATCAACACGCGCTCAAATTCGTCGTGTACGGCTGCGCCCGCCTCCTGTAGCTCGCGCGAGGAACGGTTCATGTCGCCCAGGCTGCTCAGCAAGCCGCTGATCACCATGCGGGCATTGGCGGCAGCTTGATCTCGCAAGGCTTCGTCGCTGCTGTCTTGCGCTGCCGCGCGATTGCGCAGCTCCTGCAGTTCAAGATCGATCCCATTGGTGCGCGACATCATCTTGTTGGCCGCATCGCCAGATTGCGTGGCGAGTTGCCGCACTTCTTGCGCCACCACCATGAAGCCACTGCCACGCTCACCAGCTCGGCTGGCTTCAACGGAGGCGTTCAAGGCCACCATATTGGTTCTACGTGCCAGTTGTTTGATCTGCAGCGAGATCTGGCGCAAGTCACTCATGGCCTCGCTGAGCATGTCCAGCTTGGCATAGACCTGATCTCGCGATGCCAGGGCCTGGCGCATGGGCTCCAGCATCTGGGCCACGGAGGCCTCGTTGCGCTGCACCATTTCATCGGCACTGTGACTGCTCAGAGAAAACTGGCTGCCCTGGGTCATCTGAATAGCCTGATCGAGCCGCCCGGAAATGGAGCCGAACGAGGCCAGGATGTTGCCCACGCTCTCTTCGGAATGGCTACGTGCGCTGTCGATCTGGCGGCGCCAGACAGGCAGCACCTCCCCCACCAGGGGCGCCCCGTTCGCAGGCCGGTTGGGGACCGACTCGCCGAGCGAGCGCGTCATCACGCGCATGAGCAACAAAGTCGCCAGGGCGCCAAGCCCACCTGTCACGAACGGGCTGACGTCCGTCCAGCTGGCTGATTGCGCAGCCAGCATGACCAGACACGCCGACACAACGGCTGGCGCCCAACTACCCGTCTTGCGCAAGGGTGTGGCGTCGTCGTTCTGACGTTGCTCCGAGGATGAAGGAGAAGCCATGGATGGTCACATCGGGATGTACTGCTTGATGAGGGAAAGCGCTAAGGCCTTGTCGGTCTTCGACTCGACGTGAGCAATCTTGACGGAAGGGCACCACCCGTATGTGCGTAATAAAGCCGGTATCTCGCCGCATTTATTCCATCTTGCGGGGTGAGATATGACTCAACAATCTCGTCATCATCCCGATAAAGACACACCGCATACCGTGTCTCGGCACACCCGTGCCCCGTAGCTTCAGGAACGTACCCAACATGACGCAACCCTTCAAACTCCCGGCTCAGTGGGGCCAGCGGATGGCGAGCTGGCGCCCAGGGAGTTGGATGCCTGCGTTTCAGGAGTACTTTCGCTATCACGGCGTGTTGGCGCCCCTGGTTCGCCTCATGCGGGATGTGGACTTTCGGTACAAGGCACTGCTGGTAGCTGCTGCCTTTGCCGTTCCCACCAGCTTTGTGGTCAGCGTTCAGCTGAGCGACCAATGGCAAAGCTATCAACGAGCCCAACTGCAGCGCCAGGGATGGAACTACATCCACAAGATTGCCAAGCTGGTCACCGCGGTCATTCCCAGGCGTTCCGCCCTGGAAAACATGAGCACTGAGCCCGATCACACCAGCGATGAAGCCTGGCAAAAGAGCATCGAACACAGCTATCTGGATCTGGCTGAATTGCAAGATCTCGCCGGCAATAAATTTCAGGCACTGGACGAGTGGAAAGCACTCAGTGAGGCTTACGTGCGCCTCAACGCCGCCCCCGCCGGTGGCCATTCGCGTGCGGAAATGCACACGCAGTTCATTAACCTGGCACAACAACTCAGCGCGGCAATCAACGATGGGGCGCAGCTCACGATCAGCCCCTCCCAGCACACTCACATCATCAGCGAACTGGCCACCGAGCAACTGCCCCACTTGATCGAAGCGGCCTACCGCTTGCACACCACGCTGAATGGTCTGATCAAACAACCCGAACGCAGCCCGGCCCTGATGGAGACCTCCTTGCTGGCGGCAGATGATCTCAAAGTGACGCTGGCACAAGTACGAAGCCACGCCATGCGAGCCAGCACCATGGATGGCGCGCGTTGCATCAAGGGGACCGAACCGCTGTTCGCCACCGGCGAGCAGTACACCAAAGCCGTGCGCGCCTTTGCGCTGGATGCCACCGCCCCTATCGATGTAGCGCAATCTTTCGCCACATCGCAAGCACTCCAGAACGACATCCAGCAGCTTCGGGACAGTTGCCTGGGGCAGCTCGATACCGTGTTGACCGCCAATGAACAGCAGATGGGCAAACGCATGGGCTGGCTGTCGGGCATGGTGGTACTGGGCGTGGTCCTGGCCATCTACGTCATGACGGCGTTCTCCCGCGTGATGCGTGGTGGCATGCAGCTGATTCAATCCGAGGTAGCGCGGATGGCGCGTGGCGACCTGTCCAGCAGGGCCGCCGCACGTGGCGATGACGAAGTGGCTGACACGTTGCGCAGCCTGCGGGCATCGCTGTCGCGCCTGGCCGACTTGTTCACCGTGGTGCGCCGGGGCGTTGCGTCCGTCTCCCACGCGTCCGGCGATATCTCGGCCGCCAGCGAAGACCTGGCCTCGCGCATTCAAGAGGCCAGCGCAGCCATGTCAGGCCTGCAACAAGGCATTGCCACCACGCTGGACTATCTGGAAGCCAACCAGCAGTGTGTAGCCCAGGCCGTCGACCGCGCCAAGGACGTGACCGCCGATGCGGGCCGTAGCCGCCGGGCCATGACCCATCTGGCCGATGTGATTGATCGCTTGCAAGGGCGCAGCCGCGAAATCGGCAAGATCGTCAGCCTGATCGATGGCATCGCCTTCCAGACCAATCTGCTGGCGCTCAATGCCTCGGTGGAAGCCGCGAAGGCGGGCACCGCAGGCAAAGGCTTTGCCGTGGTGGCCAGTGAAGTGCGCGGGCTGGCTCAGCGCGTGGCCGATGCGGCCGCCCAGATCAACAAGGTGGTAGGCGACTCCACCAACGAGATCGCCCAGGGCCAGGAAATTGCCCGCGGCACCGTGGAGGCCGTGCTGTCCACCGAATCGAACGTCAACGAGATGGGCCGTATCCTGAGCAAGCTGGCCGACGTGACCGCCAATGGCCGCAACAACGCGGAACTCATGACCAACACGCTGCACACGGTCAACGACAACAGCGAAAAAACCAGCGAGCTGGTGGTTCAGGTGGCCCAGGCCGCCAAAGAACTGCGCCACCAGAGCCTGAAGCTGGCCGAGCAGGCCTCCCGCTTCAAACTGGGCTGATTTCCCGCCATGTGGTGCCCCCCTTGGGGCGCCCTCCCCCGAGGGTTAGGCCGCATCCTGAACCCGGTGATAATCGTGCTGCTAACTAACGGCACCTTATTTAACCAACCGCTTTCAGGAATCAGGCCATGGCCTCCATCAACAAAGTCATCCTCATCGGCAACCTGGGTCGCGACCCCGAAGTGCGCTACACCCCCAATGGCGCAGCTGTCTGTAATGTGTCCGTTGCAACCACCCGCAACTGGAAAGACAAGAACAGTGGCGACAAGGTCGAGGAAACCGAATGGCACCGCGTGGTGTTCTATGACCGCCTGGCCGAGATCGCCGGCGAGTACCTCAAGAAGGGCCGTCCCGTGTACGTGGAAGGCCGCTTGAAGACCCGCAAGTGGCAGGACAAGGACGGCAAGGACAACTACACCACCGAAATCGTGGCCGAGCAGATGCAACTGCTGGGTGGCCGTGAAGGCGGCGGCGGCGGTGGTGGCTACGGCGGCGGCAACCAGGGCGGTAGCGATGACTACAGCCAGGAAGCCCCATCGGCACCCAGCCGTCCGGCAGCCCGCCCCGCAGCGGCACAGCGCCCTGCCGCACCGGCACCCGCACCAAAGTCGTCCACCGGCTTTGATGACATGGATGACGATATCCCTTTTTGATTTGAGACACCTGCCCGCCCAACGGCGTGGCACTCAAAACAAAACCCTGGTCAGGTCGCCCTGCCAGGGTTTTTTGCTTGTGGCGCGTCACACACGCACGCGCTTTAAATCCGCAATCACACGTAGAGCTGGTCCTTCACTGTGCTCACCAATTGCGCGGGGCTGAAGGGCTTGGTCAGGTACGCGTCAGCCCCTGCGCTCACGCCGTCTTCACGGTCAGCTTGCTGCCCCAACGCAGTGAGCATCACCACACGTATCCCGCGCATGTCTGGGTCAGCCTTGATCCGCTTGCACACGGCAAAGCCATCCAGCAGCCCCGGCATCATCACGTCCAGCAAGACCACGTCTGGCTGCAAGGTCGTGACCATTTCCATGCCCACATCGCCGTTCTCGGCTTCGTGCACGTCAAGGTCTTCCATTTCCAGGGAAAAGCGGACCAACGCACGGATATCGGCATGGTCTTCAACAATCAGCACGCGCTTCATGATTCGATACCTTCTGCCAGCACCAGCTGACGGTTCGTTCAGAAAAACCGCACGCGTCCATTCTCCGGCTACCCGCCCTGTCGCATGCCGTCAATTTGAGGTGGCAAGCCCGGCCAATTCGTCCCATAGATGCCAGGGACGTGAGAAGCATCACGCGTCAGGCGTATGTCTCTTTGAACACTAGCGTCAAGCCGACTTGGCAAGGGCCGAAAAAATGGGCAATGTCTGTGCACCTACGCCGCACTGGCGTTGTTGTTGCATGACTGAACTGGCCGCCTCATCACTGCCCACTCCCCCGCCCTCATCGGTCCCCGATACCGATGAGCAGGGTGTCATGGCCCGCCACGCCGGCCAGCCGGATCACCATGTTCCTCTGGGCGACTTTGAAGCCGTGCTGCAGCAAGGCTTTCTGCGCTTGCGGTTTCCCGATGCGGCCATGGAGGCGAGCTTCCAGGATGACACCGAAGCCGCACGCGTGCGCCTGATGCGCACGGGCGCGCTGCTGGGGCTCCTGCTGTCAGGTGGGCTGCTGTGCACAGACTGGATCATGGTGCCCGACCGCTTTGAGGCCGCACTGCTGACACGCGTGCTGCTGTTTGCGCCGATCCTGTGCCTTTGCGCCGTCTTTTTGCACCGGATGCCTGCTGCTGGACGCGAATGGACAAGCCTGCTCAACAGCGTCTTGTCTGCCGGCATTCACGTCTACCTGTGCGTCAGCAGCACCGACGAGCTGGCAGGCCCCTATCTGGTCACCCTCAGCATGATCGTGCTGTTCAACGGCGGCGTGACCCGCATGCGCTTCTGGCGTGCCTTGCAGATCGATCTGATCATCCTGGCGCTCTTCGCCGGGGCTGCGCTGATGATCCACAACCCCAACGTACCGGTCATGGTCGGGCAGGCGTTGATCATGGTGTCGACCACACTCTTCACGCTGTACAACAGCTACGGGCTGGAGCACGAAGAGCGCGCCAACTGGCTCATGCTGCAGCACGAGCACCAATTACTGGAGCGGCTGGAACACGGCAACAAGCGGCTTGACCAGATCACCCGCTTTGATCCGCTCACCGAGATATCAAACCGTCGGCATTTCGATGAGTTCCTCACCCAGGTCTGGATGCGCGGCGCACGCGATGGCACATCGGTGGCCGTGCTGATGATGGATATCGACCACTTCAAGTTCTACAACGACCACTACGGCCATCCGGCGGGCGATGCCT
>NZ_SCTN01000521.1 GCF_004297345.1 Aquabacterium sp.
TGCTCACGATATGCTCCGTGTTGAAAAGTTTCGGATTTGCCACCTTAACACAGTCCCCGCAACCTGACCGGATATGGTTATGTGATTGACGGCGGCAAAATTACTGCTCTTTGTCGGCAAAAGGATTCTGCGACGACTTGAACTCGATACGCAAAGGCGTGCCCGAAAGCTTGAAGTGCTCACGGAACCGCCCTTCCAGATAACGCTGATAGGCTGCGCTGATGTGCTCCAGCGAATTGCCATGGATGACGATGATGGGCGGATTCTGGCCGCCTTGGTGGGCATAGCGCAGCTTGGGCCGATAGGCACCTGCCAGCTTGGGTTGCTGGAACTGCACGGCCTCTTGCAGCAAGCGCGTGAGCACCGGCGTAGGCAGCTTTTTTGTGGCAGACGTCCAGGCGGACGTGATGGCCTTCCACAAGGGCCCAAGCCCCTGGCGTTTGATGGCCGAAATGTGCAGCACAGGCGCGAACTTCAAGAACGCAAGGCGCTGCTCGATCGAACGCTGCAGCATCTCGCGCTGGTAGCTGTCAATTGCGTCCCACTTGTTGATCGCGATGACCACGGCACGGCCTGACTCCAGCACGAAGCCCGCAATGTGCGCATCCTGCTCGGTGACGCCTTGCGTGGCATCCACCAGAAGCAAGACGACGTTGGCGTCGGAAATTGCCTGCAGAGTCTTGACCACAGAGAACTTCTCGATGGCTTCAAATACTTTGCCTTTGCGGCGCAGACCAGCCGTATCGATCAACTCGAAGCGCTTGCCTTCGCGCTCGAACGGCACGCTGATGGCGTCGCGGGTGGTGCCTGGCATGTCGAACGCCACCAGGCGTTCTTCACCCAACCACGTGTTGATCAAGGTGGACTTGCCCACGTTGGGGCGCCCTGCCACAGCCAGGCGAATGGGCTTGTCGAGATCCATCTCGCGCCAATCCCGGCCGTCCAGCAGGTCCTCTTCATCCTCTTCGGGGAAGAAGCCTTCCAAAGCCATGTCAACCAGGCTGCGGATACCTTGTCCGTGCGCGGCAGAAACTGGAATAGGCTCACCGATGCCAAGTTCATAGAACTCGGACAGTTGCGGGCCAGACTGCATACCCTCGGCCTTGTTGGCGGCCAGCAGCACCTTTTTGTTGGCGGTGCGCAGGTACTTGGCGATGTCATGATCCTGCGCAGACAAGCCATTGCGGGCATCCACCACGAAAATCACGGCGTCGGCCTCAGCCACCGCCTGGCGGGTCTGCTTGGCCATCTCCTTGAAGATGCCAGAGGTGCACTCAGGCTCGAAGCCGCCGGTATCGATGGCAATGAACTCGTGCGGGCCTAGCTTGCCCTCGCCGTAGTGACGATCACGGGTCAAGCCGGCAAAGTCGGCCACGATGGCATCGCGGCTCTTGGTCATCCGATTGAACAACGTCGATTTGCCGACGTTAGGGCGTCCGACCAAGGCAATAACTGGTTTCATGAAATTTCAACTAACAGATCAATTGGCGCGCAGGGCGTACAGCGTGCCCTTGCGAGTCAGAACCAGCAGGGTGTCACCATCTACAACGGGCGCCGCCGCGAGCGGATCATCCAGTTCGATGCGCCCCACCGTACGGCCATCATCAGCTGACAGCACATGCAGGTAGTCCTTGCCGTCACCGAAGACGACGCGCTTGCCCCAAACCGCCGGGGCACTCAAATTGCGGTATGTAAAGCGATCCACACGCCACAGGATTTCTCCATTGTCGGCATTCCAGGCTGTCAAACGATCGGCGCCGTCCGCACCAACGACCATGCGCTCATCGGCGCCAACAGCCATGCGACCAGCCTGTGGGCGACTCCAGCGCAATGAACCCCGGTTCAACTCCAGGCA
>NZ_SCTN01000522.1 GCF_004297345.1 Aquabacterium sp.
GTGCCGGGGCGAAAGACGCGGCACAACCGAGATCATCGTTGGGCAAGCTGTGGCGCACGGTTTCGCCAACATCAGCCTGGGCAACACCTTGATGATGGCTGGCCGTGAATGGACCATTGTGGGCATCTTCGACGCGCAACGCAGCGGCTTTGACTCCGAGATCTGGGGCGATGGCGACCAGGTGATGCAGTCATTCCGCCGCACGGTGTATTCGTCCATCGTGTTCAAGCTGACCAATGTCGAGGCCTTTGGGGGCGTGACCAAGGCCGTGCTGGAAGACCCCCAATTGCAACTCGATGTGAAGCTGGAACAGCGCTTCTATGCCGAACAATCCGAAGGCATGACCAAGTTCATCAAGCTGCTGGGCTTGTCCTTGTCGGTGATCTTTTCCATCGGCGCCATCGTCGGGGCCATGATCACGATGTTCGCGGCGGTGGCCTCACGCATAGGTGAAATCGGCACCCTGCGCGCCCTGGGTTTTCGCAGAGAAGCCGTGCTGATTGCCTTCCTGGGCGAAGCGCTGGGCCTGTCCTTGGTAGGCGGCCTGCTGGGCCTGGCTGGTGCCTCGGTGATGCAGACCGTCAACATTTCCACGATGAACATGGCGACCTTCTCCGAACTCGCCTTCCGTTTCAAGCTCACCTGGGTTGTGGGCGTTGAAACCATTGCCTTCTCCCTGCTGATGGGCTTTCTGGGCGGCTTTGTGCCCGCCTGGCGCGCCGGCAAGCTGAGCATCATCGAGTGCCTGCGGCAGGCTTGATAGATGTACGCTGCCTTACCTGCCCGCGTTGCCCGGCTGCTTGGCCAAGGCTTGCTGGGGCTGGCCTTGAGCACGAGCCTGGCATATGCAACGACTCAGGAGGCCGACAAGGCCAGCGCCGCCGTGCCAGCACCGATCGCCGCAGGCACCTACACCTGGCAGGCAGCTGACTCAGGGCGCCCGGTATCGAGCAGGCAAGCTCAGCTGACGGCCGATGGGTATATCGAAGAAGAATGGCGCCTGCGAGGCCAGGCTCAGGCCTATGCCAAAGACGGCGACTGGGGTGACGACGGCCGCTGGAAACTCAAGCTGCGTGGCACCACGCAAGCTTATGACACCCGCGTCCTGATTCGCCGTCCGAAGGATCCAGCCCGCTTCAACGGCATCGTGCTGGTGGAATGGTTGAACACCTCGCTGGGCTTCGACATCGATGGCGGCTGGATTGCCACCCGCGACGAGTTATTGCGTGAAGGCTATGCCTGGGCAGGGGTGAGCGCAGAGCGAGCCAGTGCACTGTCACTCAAGAAGGCCAACCCACAGCGTTACGCCCAGGTCAACATCAGCGACAGCGACTACTCGTTTGACATCTACGCGCACGCTGCCTCGGCCCTGCGGCAATCTGCCAGCCAGTGGGGTCCAGCCTCGGCACCCAAGGTCAAGCTGCTGGGCATGGGCTACTCGAAATCAGCGTCTTTCCTGTTCACGTTCATGAACGCATTTCAGCCCGTGAACAAAGCCTTCGATGGCTACTACCTGCGCGGCGCAACGCCTGCGGCCATTCAGGTCAATGGCTGGCACATCAACATCGTGATGCCATCGGTACGACGGGATCTGGGTGTGCCGCTGATGCAAGTGCAAACCGAGATGGAAGTCGGCATCAGTTGGCCCCTGTCCAAAACAAAAGACACGGACATGCTGCGCTACTGGGAAATTGCGGCCGGCACCCACCTGGATCAACTCATGCAGGACGAGTTGCTGAAGTCCAGCCAGCAAGATGCTCATATCCCCAAACCGGATTGCCTCGGTCCATCCAGCCCACTGCAAATTGAGCTGTTCGATCATGCCGCATTGCATGCCTTGCGCACCTGGATCACGGATGGCACACCGCCTCCAACAGTCGCCAGACTGCAGCGCACGGACATCGGTTTTGTGAAGGACGATGAACTCGGCAACCCCATGGGCGGTTTGAGGCTGCCCGATCTTGATGTGCCGATCGCACGCTATGGCGTCTTCAACAACGGCCCGCGCAACTTCTGGAGCTTCTGGGCAACGTTCGCCTGCATGTCCGGCGGCAGTGTCAAGCCTTTCGATGCCGACACCCTTCGCGCGCGTTACCCCAGCGATCAGGCTTACTACCAAGCCTACAAACAAGCCGCAGACAAACTGCTGCAGGCTGGCTTTCTACGCCCCGCCGGCCACGCCCAATTGCTGAATGCCGCCCAGGCCGTTCGACTACCTCATTGAGCTCACTCACAGGTGGCAACTACCGGCCACACCCGCAGCATCGGATCTTCGCTCAGCTACGAATGTCGTCGGCCACCAGACGTTCGCGTAGCGCGGCCAACTCCGCAGGCGTCGCTGTCACGTGCAGGTCCACGCCACCGTCCTTTTGCGGGTTGTGAACCACCATCAGCATGCGGATGGTCATGGGGCAGATGTCGTACCAGTCTGGCGTTCCTCGTCCCAGGTCGATATCGTAGATCGGCAACTGGACCACATTGTTCTGGATGAGGCCGCCGCGCAAGGTCTCGATGGTCGGCTTGAAGATCAGTCGCCACACTGATTTTTTCTGCCGGTACTGCTCGGTGAGCGTCAACATCTTGAACAGGCTTGCCGTGCTGACCTGATCGTTATCCGGTCTGCATTTCTCTGCCAGCACAGGCACGCTGAGCTCTGCCAGCTCCTGCTCCGAATAGCGCGCCTCGGCATAACAAAGTGCGTTGCCAAAGTAATCGCGTGGCAACTTCAGGCGGCGCTTGTATCGCAGATCCAGCACCAGCCCCACACTGCGCGCCACGCCTCGCGGCATACATGCAGAAAATGCCTTCATGGCATAGGCGGTCGCCAACTCAACTGTGCTCACACCAGCAGAATCTGGCATCTCGGCTTTCGCCTGTGCCTTCCATTTTTGAACGGCCGTTGCAGGGATGCGCAAGACTTCGCTCTTGAAACCAGCTAGCGCACGCCAACCCAGGCGCGCCATGATGCAGGCGAAATCAAGCATCCGCGGCGCCACCATCAGGTCATAACTGGCAGGATCAATCGGCGTCTTGCCGGCCTCGATCAACACGGCCCGGTCGAAAGATGGTGGCTTGATCTCCAGACCAAGGCAGGCATTCGACCAATTCTGCATGAAGCCCCAATAGCTTGAGCCATCCATCAAGGAGTGCGGCGCATAGCAGCACATCACGATGCCCTCGTCATCGTATTGAAAGATGTTGACCTGCAGCAGCGCTTGATCTTTGTCCACCACCTGCCAGGGCTGCACCAGCTTGTAAAAGCGTTTGATGTCCTGCTTGCCCTGCAGATTCTCCGGGCCATAAGGCATCTTGCCCTCACAGCGACTGACACGAAAGTCAATGCCGCCATCGTTGACATCGACATAGACATGCCCCTGCTCGTCCTTCTTGTATCGACCAGCCAGGATGGGGTAGTGCTTGAGCGTCTCAACCAGGGCGCGCTCAACCAGCGCCAGATCAAAGCCCTTCTTGTAGACCAGCATCACCGGGATACCGGCATGCGCGTGGAAGATATCCAGGCCGGTGAGGTACTGACGAGGACCCGTCACACCCGCGTGAAGCCGCTTTTCAAGCATCGATTTCGAACGAAACTGGGCCATGTGCCTTCCAACCTTGAGGATCAGCGGAACTGCGAAATACCGTCCGCAAGCAACTGCGCGCGAAGCGCCTTCAACTCCGCCCAGCTGGCGGCCATGTGCAGATCCACGCCACCATCCTTGGCCGGCGTCGATACCAGCGCCATCATGCGGATGGTCATGGCAAACGTCTCGTACCAATCGGGTGTGCCATTGCCCAGATCGACATCGTAGATGGGCAACAAGGACAGGTTGTTCTGAACAATGCCGCCGCCCAGCGTGTCGATGGCAGGCTGGAAGATCAACCGCCAGATCGTGTTCTGCTGACGATGCCGCTCTGCCACAGCCAGCAACTTGGACACGTAGCCCGCGCTGACCTGATCAGCGGCCGGCCGGCACTTTTCTGCCAAAACGGACAGGTTTTCCTGAGCCAGTTCCTGCTCCGAGAAGAATGCCTGCGCATAACAAAGCCCGTTGCCGAAATAGTCGCGCGGCAGGGCAAGCCCTTTGACGTAGCGCATGTCCAGCGCCATGCCGATGCTGCGCGGCACATCAGGCGGCATCAGTGGGGACAGCGCCTTGAGCACATAGCTGCTCACCAGCTTGCCAGTGTTCACGCTGGCCGATTCAGGCAAGACAGCCCTCGCTTCATCCTTCCACTTCTGCACGGTAGCGGCCGGGATACGGAAGATCTCTTTCTTCATGTCCGTGAACGCTCGCCACCCTAGCCTGGCCATGATGCCCACACCCTTCAACAGGGGCGGCGGATAAATCAAGCCAAAGCCTTTCGTATCGATATCGGCCTGCCCAGCCTTGATCATCACACTGCGATCAAAAGAAGGCACCTCGATCGGCAAGCCACGGCAGGCGCGTGACCAGTTGACCATGAAGCCAAAGAAGCTGGACCCATCGAAGATCGAATGCGCGATGCACACACACATCACGATGCCGCCATCGTCGTAGCGGTGAATCTCGACTTGCAGCACAGGCTGATCCTTGCCCACCACCTGCCAGGGCATGAAGCGCTTGTAAAAGCGCAGGAGATCATCGCCCAGTGGATTGTGCTCGCCATAGGGCATGGCACCATCACACCGGTACACCGTGAAATCGATGCCGCTGTCATCGGCATCCAGGTAGACCTCACCATGCGCATCCTTCTTGATGCGCCCCGTCACCAATGGGTAGTGCTGGAGCAGCTCTCGCATACCCCGTTCGGCCAACTCGATGTCAAACCCTCTCTTGTAGACAAACACGAGGGGCACGCACACATGGCCGTGCAAGATGTCGATGCCCGTCAGAACTTGCCTCGACGCAGTGGCGCCCGCGCGAAGACGTTTGCCGAAAACCAGATGGCGACGCCACTTGCTCATAAAACTTCCGAAAATGCAGTCAAAAATAGATCAACCATGCACATTCGTGCTGATGAGTGTCTGTAGCGAGCCAAATTTCATGACGGTTGTATAACATCGTTAGGCGGAGGTATTTTTCCAGAATGCATGTCACGCCCCGAGGAGGGCTTTCCCGACCCGTGAACAGATGGAACCCGCCGACACCAATCCCCCTCCGACCGGCATACCACCAAGGTAAACTCCAATTGATACCTCACGAGTATTCGGTAAAATGGAATATTTTTTTCGAGGAAGTGGTTCATGTGGGGAAAATTGCTCTCAAGCCGCTGGTGCATACCGATCGCCGCGCTGATCGGTATGCTGCTGGTCGCCCCGACGATCAATATGGGGCTGATGGGGGATGATTATCTGCACTGGTCCCTGCTGACGGGCCTGGCGAGCAACCCGCAACCTGGTTCCATTTACGGACTGTTCACTTTTGCCAACGGCGACCCACACGCCAATCAGGCAATGATGGACTCCGGCAAGCTGATCTGGTCGGCCTCAGAAACCCTGCGAATTT
The DNA here is from genome assembly GCF_004297345.1 of Aquabacterium sp. Taxonomy (GTDB): domain Bacteria; phylum Pseudomonadota; class Gammaproteobacteria; order Burkholderiales; family Burkholderiaceae_C; genus Aquabacterium. The sequence continues at coordinate 5,487 of NZ_SCTN01000522.1, forward strand.
CCTTCTGGCGCCCTCTGGCA
>NZ_SCTN01000523.1 GCF_004297345.1 Aquabacterium sp.
GTCGTCCACCATGCGCACTTCCAGCGTGGCGGTACGGCCGATGATGTCTTTGGCCTTGGCCGTGTCTTGCACACCAGGCAACTGCACAACCACACGGTCCAGGCCTTGTTGCTGGATCACAGGCTCAGCCACGCCAAGTTCATTGATCCGGTTGTGCAAGGTGGTGATGTTCTGCTTGAGCGCCTGCTCCTGGATGGTGTGCTCTGACTTGGGGGCCAGCTTGCCCACCAGGGTCACATCACCCGATTCATCCGTACCATCGGTCCAGACCAGATCCTGCAGGGCATCGCCCAGCACAGGACGAGCAGCCTTTCGGCCCGCATCATCACGGAAGCGCACGATCACGGATTGGCCGTCGCGGCGGATACCGCTGTGGCGTATGTCCTTGTCGCGCAGCAGGGTGCGCATGTCACCGCTGAGGCTTTCCAGCTTCTGCGTCAGCGCGGCCTTCATGTCAACCTGCATCAGGAAGTGCACGCCACCGCGCAAGTCCAGACCCAGGTACATGGGCTGCGCATGCATGGCGCGCAGCCACGATGGCGAGCGCGACAGCAGGTTCAGCGCCACGATGTAGTGCGGATCCGTTGCGTCGGGATTGAAGGCGCGCGTGATGATGTCACGGGCCTTGAGCTGGGTGTCGGCGTCCTTGAAGCGGGCGCGCACCGAGTTGCCATCGAATTCAACGAAGTCAGCCGTCAAACCGCCAGCCTTGAGGGCTGCCTCCACCTTGGCCACCGATTCGGTATTGAGCTTGAGCGTGGCCTTGCCGCTGGACAGCTGCACGGCCGGCGCCTCACCGAAGAAGTTGGGCAAGGTGTAGATCAGGCCGATGAACAGGGCCACGGCAATGATCAGGTACTTCCACCAGGAATAGCGGTTCATGAAATCCTCGACTGACAGCCAGCTTGCGCTGTGTTCTTATTTGTAGGTGCCCTTGGGCAGGACCTGAACGATGGCCACGCGCTGCAGTTGCAGCTCGACGCCATTGGACACTTCCACGCTGACGAAGGTTTCGCCGATCTTGGTGATCTTGCCGATCACGCCACCTTGGGTGACCACTTCATCGCCCTTGCTCAAAGCCTCGAGCATGGACTTGGTTTCTTTCTGGCGCTTCATCTGCGGGCGGATCATGACGAAGTACAGGACCACGAACATGAGCACCAGGGGCAAAAAGCTCATCAAACCACCCTGCGCACCAGCGGCAGGAGCGGCGGCCTGGGCATAGGCTTCGGAAATAAACACGGCAATATCCTTCAAACAAAGGGCCGAGGCGCCTTGCTCGACTGAGCAACGGGCGCGCCGGCCAAAACCAATCGATTGTATGCGGCGGGCGTGACATCTCGCCCGGGGGCTTACCGCCAGCCGCGAAAGCAGCCAGGCGGAGGGCTTTTACAGCACGTACTTGACCATCGGGTGCGAAGTCAGGCTGCGGTAAATATTGTCCAGTTGCGTGCGGCTGGTGGCCGTGACCGTGATGGTCAGGCCCAGGTAATTGCCGCTGCTGCTGGGGCGGCGCTGGATGGTGGCCGCATCAAACCCAGGATCGTGTTCGAGCACGATGGCCACGACCCCGGCCACGAAGGCCTCGTTGTGCACACCCATCACTTTGATAGGGAAGGCGCACGGGTATTCGATGAGCGACTGCTCGGGCGGGATGTAGGGGTTGGCGGGCGTGTGATCTGGCTGACTCATGTCGGCCTCCTTCTTCTACGAACTCCGGTAGTGACCGGAAGCAAAAACGGGGGCAAGCTTACTTGATGCCCAGGCGGATGGCATCCCAGGCGCGCCCCAGCCAGCCGGCGCTGGGCACCGCATCGAGCGTCTGCAAGGGCACGTTCTGCCAGGTCTGAGTGCCCACTTTGATCGTCAGGGTACCGACCGACTGCCCTTGCGCCAAGGGCGCCAATAACGGGTCATTGCGCGTCAAGCTGGTCTGGATGGCGCCAGCCTGGCCGCGCGGCACCACCACCAGCAGCGGCGTGGCACGGCCCAGGCGGACCGTGGAGGCCTGGCCCTTCCAGACTTGGGCGGTCGTCACGCTCTGGTTGGCATCAAACAACTTGACCACATCAAAAGCGCTGTAGCCCCAGTTGAGCAGCTTCTGGCTTTCGTTGGCGCGAGACTCGGGCGATGCGGCCCCCACCACCACGCTCAACAAGCGACGCTCACTGCCTTGCAAGCTGCGGCGCGCCGTGGCGATGAGGCCATATCCTGCCGCTTCCGTGTAGCCGGTCATCATGCCGTCCACCGATGGATCGCGAAACAGCAGCAAGTTGCGACTGACCTGCCTGTACCCGTTGTGGCTGTATTCCTTGAGGCTGGCATAGCTCATGACCTGAGGAAAATCCGTCATCAGGCGCGCAGCGACAAGAGACAGCTCCCGGGCCGTGCTGACATGCCCCTTGGCGCTCAGGCCTTCCGGGTTGACGAAGTGCGTCGCCTTCAGCCCCATCACCTGCGCCTGTCGGTTCATCATGCCAACAAAGGCATCGACCGAACCGGCCACACCTTCGGCCAGGGCCACGGCGGCATCGTTGCCGTTCTGAACCAACATGCCTTTGAGCAATTCGTCCACCCGGACCTTGCTGTTGGCCTCCAGAAAGGAGCGCGAGGCCCCCGTCATGCCTGTGCGCCAGGCGCGATCCGAGATCACGAGCTCCTGCTCCAGCCGGAGCTTGCCCTCCTGCACGGCCAGCAAGGCCATATAGGCTGTCATCAGCTTGGTCATGGAAGCGGGCTCGATCACGGCGTCGGCGTTGCGTGCAGCCAGGGTCTGGCGCGAGCTCATGTCTTGCAAGACAAAAGCGCGCGCGGCGATCTCCGGCGGCAAAGGCATGGCCGCAGCGGGCTCGGCGAAGAAACCGGCACTGGCAGGCACGACGGGCGCGGTGGATGCGGCCGAAGCGGCGGCGCGAGTATCGGCCGCATGCGCGGGGGACTCACCCAAACACAGGCCGCCAAATAGCGCCAGCATCGGTACGGCCAGCGTCAACCGGCGGGACATCAGAACAGAAAGCATGGGAAGCGATATGGTGCCGGAGCGGCCAATTGCAAGGCGACAAGGCAAGCCTGGTGGCGCCCCGGGGAATTCGGACGACAAGGCGCGAGCTTACTCGCTCCCGACCCGGCCCGATGCCTGAGGGGTACCCAAAGCCTTGACGGCCGCATCCGCCAGCAGATGCCGCAGCACGATCTCGCGCAGACGGGTCAACTGGCCATGATAGAAATGGCCCGTGCCTGGCACGACCGTGACCGGCACCGCATGGGGTCGCGCCCACTCCAGCACGCTGCTCAATGGCACAACATCATCCTGCTCGCCTTCGACCACCAGGGTTTGCGGCGGCACCTGCGGCACATCGAAGCGCGACACCGCCGGGCTGATCAGCACCAGTTGAGCCGGCACCTGGATGTTGGGCTGGTTGGCGGCGGCCTGGGCCAGCCGGGCATAGACCTGCGCGGCCACATACCCGCCAAAAGAGAACCCGGCCAGCGCCACCGGCAGGCCCTGCATGGCCGGATCGCGCTGGAAATGCCCCATCACGGCCATCAGATCCACCGACTCGCCCCGGCCCTCATCCCAACTGGCTTCGGACTTGCCAACGCCACGGAAATTGAAACGCACGGCCCGCCACCCGGCCAGCACAAAGGCACGCACCAAGGTGTGCACTACCTTGTTGTCCATCGTGCCCCCCATCAAAGGATGAGGATGCGCGATGACTGCCAACCCGATGGGCGGCGAGTTCACCGGATCTTCAACCACCACTTCGAGCAGGCCGGCTGGGCCCTCGATGGTGCTGGAGGCGGGGCGTCCCAACATGATGCTCAGCGCCCCACGTCTGGCAGCAGCACCAGGCGTTCGACCACCTCACCCTTGAGGAGGTGGCGATCCACGATTTCATCGATGTCGGACTTGTCGACAAAGGTGTACCAGGTGCCTTCCGGGTACACCACGGCCACCGGCCCACCCGCACAGCGATCCAGGCATCCCGCCTTGTTGACGCGGACTTTGCCCGGCCCGCTCTCACCGGCATCGGCAATGCGGCGTTTGCAGTGGTCAAAGCCGTCCTTGGCAGCATGGTCGGCGCAAGAGGCCTCGCCATTGATGCGCTGGTTCAGGCAGAAGAAGATGTGGCGCTGGTAATAACTCATGTCCGCATTCTAGAAAGTTCACGCGGGCTCTGTGGACCCGAGGGTTTCCCGACTCCACAGACGCCCCAGCAGCCAGAACAGGGCCACATAAGGCCACAGGATGCCAAGCCAGCGGGACAGACCATGGAAACGGATAAAGCGCCCGTTCTCCCATGCCTGAAGCGTCTGCGCATAGTAAGGATCCAGCGGCGCCAGATGGATGAGCCCGATCAAGAAAAGTACAACCAGTACGCCCAGCACCGCGCAGGTCGTGCGGCTGCGGTTCACCAGGGCGATGCCACCGAACGCACCCAGCGACATCCCCAACGCCGCCGGCATGGTCACCCAGGTGAACGCGTGCTCAGGCCCGAAGTTGAGCGCCGTGGACAGCGTCGTGACGCCAATACCCAGCAAGGCGAGTCCGGACAGCAAGGTCACACGCAGGGAGCGCGGACGCGCCACCGCGCAGGCGACGCACATGGGCGCCAGCAAGCCGGCCGTGGTGGTCAGGGACTCGATCAGAGGCGCCCAACTGGACGACGCCACCGCCGAGTGAAAGGACGACCACAGCGTCAAGGGGTCTGCAGGCAGGATCCAGGGCTGCAAGGGCGTATCGCGCGTAGCCTCCATCAACAGCACACGCATGCGCGGCAGCAATTGCCCCTCACCCAATGGCAAAGGCGGCGGAAACAGCAGCCCCAAAGGCCACATCCATAACAAGGCCAGACCATGCCCGGCTTGCGCAATGAACCAGCGCTCGCGCAAGCGGTGCCATACATCGACCAGACCCAGCGCATGGATGGTCAAGGCGGCCAACGCCCCCCAGGCCATGCCCAGCGTATTGAGAATCCAGTCGGTGATGGAGGGCACGCGCGTCGGGATCGTGTACTGGATCAATTCCAGGCCATATGACATGGCCGAACCTGCCATCACGGTCATCAAGGCAGAGACAACTGGCCCCCGCCCACTGCGCAGATGCGCCACACACATGATGAGACCAAAAGGCAGATACCCCAGGATGTTGGCCACAAGGTCATTGGCCACCTCGAAGCCCAGTTTGGGCAAAACCCAGCGGAACACCTGCCCCTCAGGCCAGTGCCAACCGCTCCAGGGATGCAGCGAGGCATAGACGATGAGGGCGGCGGCCACCCAAGTCAGAGGCCAGGCGGAACTGCGATGCAAGGACATCTCACCAGCAATCCGAAGCAGCTCACCCGATGGTGGGCTTGAGCACGACCAGGAAGACGATGGCCGCAAACAGCAACACTGACACCTCGTTGAACACCCGGAACCACTTGTGGCTGCGGCGGTTGCTCAAGCCCTCGAAATCCCGCAAAAGCTTGCGGCACACATGGTGATAACCCACGACCCCTATGACGAGGATCAACTTCAGGTGCAGCCAGATTTGCCCCGGGCCCTTGCCCATGCCAAAGTAAAGCCACAGCAGCAGACCAAAAGTCAGCGCCAGTGTCATCAGCATGTTGCTGAAGCGGTAGAGCTTGCGGGCCATGAGCAGCAGGCGCTCTCGCTCTGCGTGGCTGTCGGACGGCACCATGGCCAGATTCACGAACAGCCTTGGCAGATAGAACAGCCCGGCGAACCAGCTGGCCACGAAGATGATGTGCAGGGCCTTGACCCAGAGATAGGCGTTGCTCATGGCGGAATTATGAACAGCAGCCCGGGTGCGAAAGCACACCAAAACCCATCGCTGAAAAAAAAAGAGCCCCGGCACAAGCCGGGGCTTTCAAGCCTTAACGCTGTCATCACGGTAAGGCACCTGCTCAGGGAGGAAAAGCAGGGAATGAAGCCTTGCGGCGTAT
>NZ_SCTN01000524.1 GCF_004297345.1 Aquabacterium sp.
GGTGTTGGCACCGAGTTCGACGTCGTCACCGATGCGCACGGCACCCAATTGCTCGATCTTTTCCCAACGCCCCTTGTTGGGTGCAAAGCCAAAGCCATCTGCGCCAATCACCACGCCGCTGTGCAGGATGCAGCGCGCACCCACCACGCAATCGAAGCCCAGCGTCACGCGAGGCGCCAGTTTGCTGTCCGCCCCAATACGGGCTCGGGCACCAACAGCGCAATGCGAACCAATGATCGCGTTGTCACCAATCACGGCGCCAGCCTCAATCACAGCCAAAGGCCCGATGGAGACACCTTGACCAATCACCGCGGCAGGATCCACCACCGCTGTGGGGTGGATGCCCGCAGCGGGACGCGGCCGAACGCGGGCCGCCCACCATTGTGTCAGCCTGGCGAAATACAGATAGGGATCATCGCTGACGATGACGGCACCACAGGCGACCGCCTCGTCCTTGATTGCAGGGCTGACGATCACGCACACCGCGCGACTGACTGTCAGTTGCTGCCGGTACTTGGGGTTGGCCAGAAAGGAGATGGCTGCGGGGCGCTCGGTATCCAGCGGCCCGATATGGCGAATCTCTGTTTCCCTGTCGCCGAGCAACTCACCGCCCAGCGCATCCACGATCAAGCCCAGCGTGATACCCGCAACCGATTCGACATGCTCATCGGACACATTGGCGCCGAGATCATGTACAGATTGCGGCTTGCTCACTTCACAGTTCCACTGTCCAGGACCTTGATGACCTTACCGGTGATGTCCAGCCGGGCACTGGCAAACAGCTGATCTTGCAAGATCAGATCGAATTTTTCCTGCTCGAAGATCTGCTTGATGACGCGTCCTGTCCGATTGAGAATGGCAGTCAGCTCTTCATTTTTGCGCTGATTGAAATCTTCCTGAAACTCACGACGCTTGCGTTGCAGCTCACGATCCTGGTCCACCAGATCCCGTTGACGGCGCACGCGCTCACTTTCACCCAAGGTTAGCGAGTCCTTTTCATACTTCTCGGAGGCAGCCTTGACACTTGCCTCAAACCGGTTCAGATCCTTCTCACGAGGCTTGAACTCGGTCTCCAGCTTGGCCTGCGCAGCCTTGGCGGCAACCGTGTCGCGCAACACGACATCCATGTTGACCACACCAATCTTCAGCTCCTGGGCATGTACAGCCAAGGAGGCCAGCACCGTGATGCTGGCGAGCAGAATCTTGCGAATCGATTTCATGATCAGAATGCCGTACCAATCTGGAACTGGAGTTTCTGGATTTTATCTTGATCGAAATAGCGGAAAGGTTTGCCGTAGCTCAGCTTGAGCGGACCGACAGGCGACACCCAACTGATACCCACACCTGTGGAGGCACGGAAATCCTTGAACTTGATGGGCTCGTTCTCACCCCAGACGTTACCCGCATCCACATAGCCGAACAAACGCAGTGTGCGGTCATTGCCTGCCCCAGGGAACGGCACATAGAGCTCGTGGTTCAAGTTGATGCGCTTGTTACCGCCGATAGAAGCCCCCAGGGCGTCGATGGGCCCCAAGGTGCCTTGCTCGAAGCCACGCACACTACCCAGGCCACCGCCCGACCAATTCTTGAACACGGGATAGGGCCGGCCTTGCAACCCGATACCGTAAGCCAGCTCACCGTTGAAGCTGAAGGTATAGCGGTTGGTCAAGGCGAAATGCTGCTGGAACTGATAGTCGGAACGCAGATAGCGCGTGTCGCCCAATGCGCCCCACTCCAGGTTGATACGCTGGTAGCGGCCGGACGACGGGGCGATCACACTGTCACGCGAGTCACGCTGCCATGCCGTGGTCAGCGGAATCGACAAACTGCGCTCACCAAAGGTCTCGCGGTGGATCTGGTAGCTCAGTGGCAGGCCCGTCGTGCCATGAATGGCCGTCTGCTCGGCACCAACGCCAAAGAACACCGTGTCAAATTCGGTATACGGCACACCGAAGTTGACCTTGGCGCCCGGCGTGACGATTTCATAGTCACCACCTTGCGTGCTCAAGGGCCGCGACGTACGGTAGTACACATCGTACGAGCGCGAAACGCCGTTATCCGTGAAGTACGGGTCCACCGTGCTAACAACGATGGTTCGGTTGTACTTGCTGGTGTTGAGTTCAACCCCCAGATAGTTGCCCGTACCGAATACATTGTCCTGCTTGACCGATGCTGTCAGCGTGAACTTCTCGGCGCTGGAGAAACCCGCACCCAGCATCAGATTCCCGGTTGGTTTTTCTTCGACAGAAATCGTCAGATCAACCTGATCAGCGGTTCCCGGCACCTCTGTCGTCTCGATGTTGACCTGTTTGAAGTAACCCAGACGATCCACACGGTCACGAGACAGCTTGATCTTCTGGCCGTCATACCAGGCGGCCTCGAACTGTCGGAACTCGCGGCGAATCACCTCGTCGCGAGTGCGAGAGTTGCCGGCCACGTTCACGCGGCGCACATAAACACGGCGCTGAGGCTGGGCCACCAGCACCGCCACGGCCTGCCCCTTTTCCCGATCAAGTTCAGGGCGGAACTCCACCTTGGCGAAAGCGTAGCCAAAGGCCGCAAAGCGATCCGTGAAGGCCTTGATGGTCGATGCCACGTCCTCCGCGCGATAGGCCTCGCCGGGCTTGATCGTCACCAGTTTGCGGAAGGTGTCTTCCTTGCCCACGTAATCGCCATCAAGCTTGACACCCGTGATCACATAACGCGGCCCTTCGGTCACGTTGATCGCAATCGAGATGTCCTGTTTGTCAGGCGAGATGGCCACTTGCGTGGAGTCAATGCGGAACTCCAGGTAGCCGCGATTGAGGTAGTAGGCCTTGATCGATTCCAGGTCAGCGTTGAGCTTGGCCCGCGCGTACTGGTCCGACTTGGTATACCAGGTCAGCCAACCGCCCACCGTCAGGTCCATCTGCGACAGCAGCGCGCTCTCGGAGAAAGCCTGATTGCCTGTGATGCGGATGCTCTTGATCTTGGTGACCTCGCCTTCGGTGACCGTGAAAGTCACGTTCACGCGATTGCGCTCAGCAGGCGTGATGGTGGTCACGACTTCCACACCATACAGACTGCGCGTCAGGTACTGGCGCTTGAGCTCTTGCTCGGCGCGGTCAGCCAGCGCGCGATCGAAAGGCTGGCCTTCACCGATGCCCACGTCCTTGAGCGCCTTGATCAGGTTGTCCTTGTCGAACTCCTTGGTGCCCACGAACTCCACACGCGAAATCACGGGGCGCTCCTCGACCACCACGACCACCACCTTACCGTCGATCTGGATGCGCACATCCTTGAACAAGCCGGTGGCGAACAGCGAACGCAAGCCTGCGGCGCCCTTGTCGTCGGTATAGGTGTCACCCACGCGGAAAGGCAGCGAGGCGAACACGGTACCGGCATCAGCGCGCTGCAGGCCTTCTACACGGATGTCCTTGAGCACAAAGGGCTCGACGGCCCAAGCTGCCTGGAACAAGGAGGACGCCAGCAAGGCGGCGAGCAGGGACGGCTTGAACCGGACAGCAGTCATGGAAGGAATTTGCATGCGGAAGTAACTCAGTGCGCGCCAACGAAACGCGCCAGGTCGTTGTAAAGGGCCAGTGACATCATCACCAGCATGATGGCGACGCCACCACGTTG